>NZ_JBDIVO010000129.1:0-11689 GCF_039794385.1 Methylocaldum sp.
CGCTCCCGTTCACGGTCTTCACGCCGGTGCGAAAGACGCCGGGACAGGCGCATCTCGATGCCGCCGACCGGTTGTATTCCACGGCCGTGTCGCGGGTTCGCCAACCCATTGAAGCGCTGTTTAACTGAATTCAGGCGAAAACCGGTATCGAGGCGGCCAGCAAAGTCCGCTCCTCGCGGGGACTCCTCGTTCACGTCTTCGGCCGCCTCGCGGCTGCCACGTTCCTGTTGAACCAGTGGCCGGACAGCCCTTAATTCGCATTTAAGCGAGTGTCATTGTCCGACCTTTCTCACGTGCCCCCGTCACTGCGATGGATAATCCGCAATCGTCGGCTGATCCGGTCCAAAATCAGAAAAGCCCCCGCGAGGATCAAGACATGGATGAATCCGGAGATATTGGACCTTGAAACGAGGAGCCCGGATTGGATAAGCAGCACGCTCAGGAAGGCCGATGCAAAAATCGATAATGCGCCGGTCAAGGGATCGAACGGGCGGCGGCGCAGCAGCCAGAGCGGAGCGAGAAACGCAAATCCAGTCAGGCCGACCAAGCTGGCGCGCACCAGATTGACTTCAGGGTACAGAATGCGAAAACGCCGATCCAGCAGGAACAGCAGCAACGTCAGGCTACCGATCGAGAGTCGATTTCGTTTCAGTGCGGATGCCCCTTGGCCGATTTGGCAGCGGAGTGGGTTTCGGAGTCCAAGGTAGCGCCTGTGACGGGACCGTCAATCCGGAACGGCCGGTTCACGGGCGGATGATCGAAGACCGTCTGGCTCCCGTCTGCCCATGCGATCACAAGCCGCTCGGCATGCGTGCCTCGACCCAGGCCAAAAACAAGAGCTGAGGTCTGATCGGTGCCCAGCCCCGAAGCAGAAGCGACCTCGCGGGTGTATTTGGCCCCCGAGCCTTCCAACGACGCGCGGGCGCCAAGCGAACGAACGGTATCCGGCAGGATCACCGTGACCCGGTTGTCGTCGCTGCGGTTCAAGTAGGCCCGGCTCGGGCTGTCATTGTTGAGCCAGAACAGGTCCGGACGGCCATCACCGTCGAAATCGGCGATGACGGGCGAGTTGCTGAACGCGGGGTTCTCGGCTACCGGCGCAGGGTAGAAATCCGGCGTCGTGCCGACACCGAGGAGCACTTTCCCGGGAAACTTGAACAGGTGGTGGACTGGCCACTTGACGTAGTTTTGGGATACGAGGAGGTCCAGCGTCCCGTCGAAATTGACGTCCTCGAATACCGGTCCCCAGGCAAAACCAAGTCCTCCGAGTCCCGCCGCCTTCGTGACATTGCTGAAGCGGAACCCGCCCTCGTTGCGCAGCAACAACCAGCCGCCAGCGTAAGGCTGGTCATCATGGCGGTCGCCTTTGGCAGCAAAAGCAGGGAACGAATCGCCGACGTTGGAGAACACGAGATCCTGGTCGCCGTCGCCGTCCATGTCGCCCGCCGCGACGCCCATCCAGAAGCCATAACCCGACGCGAGCGGCACGGCCTCGAAGCGGCCATCGCGGAGGTTGCGCAGGATTTCGACCTGGCCGGTGTTTTGCGCGAGGACCAAGTCTTGATAACCGTCGCCATCCAGATCGACGAAAATCGAGGTGAAGGTGTTCTGCTTCGAGGCGGTGACTGGTGTTGTGATGTCCGTGAATCGGAGATTGCCGTCGTTGCGCAGCAGGCGGTTCGTCTTGGCGTGCTCGGGCACGTTGAATGTGGCCGAGACGAAGTGAGGGCGGTCGACGAAATCACTGATGTAGAGGTCACCGTCACCGTCATGATCGATATCGGACACGGCGATCGCCAGCGGGACTGAATTGACGGGTAATGCGACCGGCAGGGGTTGCGGCTGGAATTTTTGGTTCTGGTTTATATAGAGTGTGACACCATCATCGCGTGCCACGATCAAGTCCACGTCTCCATCGCCGTCGAGATCAATTGCGCAGGACCCGTAGGTCGCAGGTTTCGGGTCCGGAGACGAAATTCCCGTGCCGGCGATGCGGTCCACCAGCCGCCCATCTTGCAGCGCAAGCAGCGCGTCCGGTTGGCCGGCGCCGCCGCCCACGAAAATCTCCTCGCGGCCGTCGCCGTCCAAATCCAGCACGGCGGCTCCCGTGAGGTGGTGGGATGTCTCGCGGTTCCAGCGATGCGAGAAGTCGACAGCGATCTCCTCGTAGCGAGGCAGCGCCACGCCCTTGGGCAGGGCGCGCAGCGGTTCGCTGGGGTAGATCCACACGCAGCCCGGAAAGGCCAGGCCGGCAAGCACACAGGCCGCGATTCTGAGTGAATTTTTCACGGTAGTATCCTCCAGGTAGCCCGCCGCAGTGAACGTGGCGGGCAGGTGTGGAAAATTGTTAACCGCACTACTGACGGACAAAGGTGACCTGGCCGACCGGATTACGCTTGCCGTCCTTTTTCAAGAAATACGCTGCGTCGCTCGGCTGGACAGTTCCGCGTGGCTCGGCGTCGCTATCGAAAGCCCGATAGCTGGTGCCCGAGTCCGTGCCCGTGTCCCAGGCGTAAAGCGTGACGGACTTTTTGCCGACCCATTGGCCGTTCTCCATCAGCATGACGTCGGCGGCAAAGCCGCACCAGTCCGGGCTGGGCGCGATCATCGCGCCGATCGACACCATTGGATGACTTGGGTTGATCTCAAAATTCGCAACGGCCTTGCCCGGGACGTCCCGTATCGGATCCGGCGTTTCGATCAATACCCCGGCGGCACCGGCCGCAATGGCCGAGCGGATTTCGTCATCAAGCGGCTGGTGCTTTCCTTCCTCGCACAGATGCTCAACGCCCGGCGATGCTGTGCCGCCGGCCTTGAACGGCGAGTAATCGGCGTTGTGAGTTACGCCGATGACCGGAGAAAAGTGCGCGAGCAACGGGAAATCCTTTGGATGCGTCTTGGAACTCCAAGTCCGCTCGAAAGAGACCTGGTAGCGCGCGGGCGCGGGTTCCGCATGGGCAGCGCTACAGGATAGAACTGCCGCCGCGAGGGCCGTGCCGCTGATCCAGCGCTGGCCGCGAATGGCGGAAATCCGCGAGGACACAGGGGTTCCGATGTGCTGGCGGGGGGCCAGATGACGGGATTGGGCCGGAACTGAATTAGGGAAGCGCATGGTCGATCTCATGGTGTGTCTCCTAGTGCAGTGATGTGTTGTGGTTGCTGCGATCGCTTCCGGAACCAAACTCCGGCGGATCGTGAAACTGTTAAAACAATCAACGTGCCAGTATTGGATAAGGGTAAAAACAACCAATAAAATCCATGACATATGCACTACACGGAGATACGGCCATAATTCTCGGCCATCGTGCCCACTGCCATTTGCAGGGAAACCTCAACTATTCGTGGGCCTGATCGGGCATATCCAGCGTAGCCTTGGTGATGGGTACCAACCCGCGTGATTGGCCACTCTGGTCGTCCACTTCACGGCTACAACCCTGTGGTCTTTTGTGCAGACACGCCTCCAGGACTGAGATCCAAGGGTTAAGGAGAACGTGATGTTCGCGGAGGTGAAAAAGACGAAAGTCGCGTGCAATCCAGGCATGAGATTTCACCACTCGTGTGGTATCCAAGGACGCTGTGGGTAGGCAATTATCCCGCCGGCAGCTTCTACCCATCCCTTGTCCGGCCATCATGCGGACGCGCCTTTGGATCAGCAGCCCGCAAGACACTGGCCTTTGGCAGACGGACCGCCGGCAAAATCAGCGGAATCCAAAAAAATAGATCACCGGTGTTTGCGTATCGGCCTCGACCAGCCACAAATAGTGGATCGCGTCCAGAAGCGCCGCGGGATAGATCGGCTTGTGCAAGGGCTTCCAATCGTGCTTGAGGCGGCGTTGCCAGCCATTATCGAGGTGATCGCGAGCGGCAGCAGCATCAGCCACGCGGCGAAGCCGAGCGTGATGGGGGCGCGCTTGATCAAGTCATCTCCGAGTTGCCGAAGCGAGAACTCAAGATCGAAGACGAGGTAGATGGGAAAATCCAGGCACAGGTAGGCGTACGCCCACAGGCCCAGCGCGCGGTGTACGCGAATCGGCTCGGTCAACCCCGTGAGCCTGCGCAGCGGCGTCATCCCAGCGTCACGAGCAGCAGCCGCAGGGTCCAGTCGCCCGTGTAGTGCTCGAGGAATTCGGCGGAAATGGGCCCGCGCCTACTGGCGATCGTCCACTGGATGGCGAATGCGAGCGTCCATGCGGCGAGCCGCCAAAGCCAGAGCTTGAACGTCGCAGACATCAGAAGTCGATCCTGAGGTCCATGCCGGTGTAAGGGACGCCACTTCAGAGCAAGCGTTGAACATCAGCGTCTCGCGCTTGAAGAGCTCGAAGAGGCGCCACTCGCGCCTCCGGCTCCAGCGCGGATGATCCACTCCGGGATTCACGTTGGCATAGAAGCCGTACTTCCGGCAGTGTGTATGACCCGATTTCCACGAATCAGCTCAAGGCTTCAGGGTGGGATAACCTTCGACGAACACCCAGTCCGTCGCCCTGGCAGGAATATGACAGCTCTGACAGGTCTCGGTGAAGCTCTTTGACGTATTTAGCGCCGGGTTGCTCGCTTCGTACATCGCCCAGCCCCAGCCCTCTGCCCAATGCGGGTGGTTCTTAAAACGACGCTTGTCGTCCTTGATCATGACAAACCAGACTGCGTTTTCCCCGGCCCATTGCGCCGGACCGGTGGTCTTGAACCCGGTTTGCAGTGTGCGGATTTCCTTGACCAACACGGCTCCATCCGGGAAGCGACCGTGCTGGCGATAGTAGGCGGCGGCTTCTGGTTGCGTGTAGACATCATGAAAACCCTTGCCTGGCGCCTTCTCGTCGGCGACCACCCAGGATCCAAGGTGGGTCCAGGTCGTGCGGTAATTTTCCGGCAGACGGGTTTCGCCTTTGTCGTCGACCCAGCGACTGTAAGTCTCTCCGGACATGTCTGCCATTGCCGGAACGGCGACCATCAGGGCAAGCGGGATCGTAAACAGGTGTTTCATGGCGTGACTCTCTAGTGAGCGGCTTGCATTCGTTCGAATCTGTTGTCATCAACTGTCGGCAAGCACTGGGTTGAAAGCCCCAGCGCTTGCTTGCTGACCAAAAGCAACCACTTCAGCGAACGACTAGTCCGGTGACGCCGGCGGGCAGGGAGTCGAGGCTTTCCAGTTTCTCGAGCGCACCGCCCCTGCGGATGCGGTAAATGCCAATGCTGTGATCGCCGCCGCTGAGGGTGTACAACACCGTGCCATCCGTAGAAACAGCGAGGTCGGTCGGCCGGTTTTCTTCGGCCGCTCTCGTTTGCAGCAGCGACAAGCGCCCCGCAGAGTCGAAGGCGAACGCGGAAATGGCATTGGCAGGCGTGTCCGCAGTGAATGCGACACGCCCATTGGGTGTAATGGCCAGCCAGCAAGCGGCGGTTTGACCGACCGCAACTTCTCCATCGATCACTTGCACCCTTCCATCCTCCAGCAATTGATAAGAGGAGACCGTTGCCCCGCCGACAGCACCACCCTGGGCCTCGGAGACAAAGAATTGCTCGCGCTTGCCGAAGGCGAAACCGAACGGCGTGGTTCCGGCTGAATCGATAACATGGCGGTTCGCCGGTGTGCCGTCTTCGCTCAGGGAGAATGTGGTGATTTTGTTGGTCACTTTTTCCGTGACAACCAAGGCGTCGCCCTCCTGGCCGAAACTGATTTGAGCCGGCGCTGTGCCCTCCCCGCTGAGATTCCAATGGGACCCGGGCAAGGGATGCAGCTTCCCGGCGCTGGGATCGAACCGGAAACCGTAGATGGAATCGTCCCCGGCGTTGACCACATATACCCGATTGCGGTTAACGGTTATGCTGATTGGGGTCGATCCTTCCTCGGCAACGCGGTCGACGAGCACTAGACCGTCGCGTTTCACCCGGAACACCGAAACGTCGTTGCTGCCCGCGTTTACAGCAAACAAATAGTGCTCGTTGTGACTCAGTGCGAGCGCACCCTGATTGCCCAGGCCGGAACCGGTTCCCGTTCCGCCCGTGGTAAAACGACCTGCCGGTTCCATGTGGCCGTTGCCGTAGCGCCGAAAGGCGAGCACTTCATTCTGGATAGCGTCGTTAGACAGGGTATACACTGTTTCCTGGGCATCGTTCCGTTCATGGTCGGGGCGCTCGTCCGAATCGGCCAAGCCGATGGCCGGGATGAACGATGTGAAACAGAGCATGATGAGCGTAAGCTGTGGCATCAATAACGCAGTGGCCAGGTCGGATGATAAGAAGGGTTTCACCGCCCTCCCCAGCCCACAGGCCCGAATAGATCTTGTGAATGACATGTCGCTACCCTCCTCTTGCAATGGGTTGAATCGAGCGCTTTCCCGTCATCGGGATGATGAACGGATATCGCCCTTTTTCCTTCACAAGAATCGTGCCGACCTCTGTTAACCCGTGTAAGCCGCAGAAATCAAAGCTCTGGATAAGAAGGGCTACCGGTCAGGACCGCCGCAGATCTCCAGAGAAAGCCGCAACATCTGGTGGGGGTCGCAAGATATGGTGGCTACCGCGGTCTTCATTCGCCAATCGACATGCGATCCGCATGCTCCGGATGCCGTCGGGCGATGATTGGGCCTTCGGCATCGACTGGCCCTTGAAGCCGGGTACTACGCGAGGTAGATTGGGTCGCTCGGCTTAGGTGCTGCGCATCGAGCTGGGGTCGTACCTCCCTTGGGAAATGACAGGGGCCTTACTTCCGGATGCCGAAGAATTCCACGCCTACGACACTCTCCCCCTCAGAACCGCCAGGACCGACCGATGCGTTGGAACTGGCGGCGTTGCGCGCCATCGTGGAAGGGACCGCTCATGCCACGGGGGAGGCGTTCTTCCGCGCGCTGGTGCGGAACCTCTGCCTCGCCACCGGAGTCACCAATGCCTTCGTCGCGGAATTCGCCGATTCCGAGACTCGGGTCCGCTCGTTGGCATTCTGGAAGAACGGCCGATGGATCGAAACCCAAGAATGGGAGCTGGCAGGCACGCCTTGCGAGGACGTGCTTCGCGGTGGGCTATGCCATTACCCCGCAGGGGTCTCGCAACGGTTTCCGAAGGAGGAGGGAGTCGAGAGCTACCTCGGTGTGCCGCTCCGGGACGCTGACGGCGGCATTCTTGGCCATCTGGCGATCTTCGATCACCGGCCCATGCTGCCGGAACCACGGCTGTTATTCACGTTCCAGATCTTCGCGGCCAGAGCCGCGGCGGAGCTGGACCGCATAAGGCTGCTGAAGCAGCTTCGCCAGAGCGAGGAACGTTTCCGCGATCTGTTCGATGAAGCGCCGATCGCCTATGTCCACGAAGATTTGCAGTCCAGATTCATCCGGGCGAACCGAACCGCCATGCGCATACTCGGCATCACGCCCGAGCAAGTACCCGGCACCCTGGGTATGTCGTTCGTGCCTAATACCCCGGAAGCCCAGCGCCGGGTGAAAGAGGCCTTCGCGTCGATCGGCCGGGGAACGGATACCAGCGGCGTGGTGCTCGAACTCCGCCGTCGGGACAACAATCAGCCAATCTGGATTCAGTGGTGGTCGCGGCCGGACCCCAGTGGACAGTTTACCCGTACCATGTTCCTGGACATCACCGATCGCGTATTGATGGAGCGGGAACAGGCCCAGCTGAAGGCGCAGAACCTGTATCTGCAGGAGGAAATCAAATCGGACCACAACTTCGAGGAGATCGTCGGGAGAAGCGCGGCGATTCAGTCGGTGTTGTCCAACGTCCGCCGCGTGGCGCCTACGGACGCGTCGGTGCTGATCCAGGGCGAATCGGGTACGGGGAAGGAACTGATCGCCCGCGCGATTCATTCCGCCAGCCATCGGCGCGACAAGCCCTTAGTCAAAGTCAATTGCGCGGCCTTGCCGACGGGCCTCGTGGAGAGCGAGTTGTTCGGCCACGAAAAGGGCGCCTTCACCGGCGCCATCGCCAGGCGCATCGGGCGATTCGAACTCGCCGACGGCGGCACCATTTTTCTGGATGAAATCGGCGAAATCCCGCTGGAAGTCCAGGTCAAATTGCTGCGAGTCCTTCAGGAGCAGGAGTTCGACCGGGTAGGCGGGAAAGCGCCGATCAAGGTCGATGTCAGGGTGATCGCCGCAACCAACCGCGATCTGCTGAAGGCGGTCGCCGACAAGACATTCCGCGACGATCTGTATTATCGACTGAATGTGTTTCCCGTATTCACGCCGCCCCTTCGAGAGCGAACAGAGGACATTCCACTGCTGCTGCGTTTCTTGATCGAGAAGTTTGCACCCCGGATAGGTAAGAAAATCGAGGGTATCAGTAGCAAATCCCTGCAAAGACTGCAGTCTTATCGCTGGCCGGGCAATATTCGCGAACTGGAGAATGTGATCGAGCGCGCCATTATTCTGGCGGATGGGCCACTCCTAGAAATCGACGCGGAAATGCTGCCGGGATCTACCGACCCTGCCCCTGACGCAGGGTTTGCCGTGACCAGCGGCGCCACTCTGGAAGCGGTCGAACGGCAACATATTCTGGCAGTGCTTGAAAAGGTTGGGTGGGTAATCGAGGGCCCCAATGGCGCCGCCCACATTCTTGACCTACATCCCAGCACCCTTCGGTACCGCATGAAAAAGCTCGGTTTGACCCAGGAGCGCCGTTAACTATCGCGGGCTCCTCGAATAGTTGAGGACGATTTACCAAGCCCATTGCGCTGCACGAATCGCGGCTTTGCGGTTGCATCGCCGGTGCCACGGCCATCTAACCAAAGTGTTCCTAGCCGGACGGCGTCTTGGCGAAGAAATGGCACGACATTCGCTATTCTCCTCGTGATCACTCACAAAATGCAGCGTTCATGCTTCGAATCACCGTCCAAGCAGACTCCAGGACCCGTGTTCGCCTGATCGTGGAAGGTAGGCTAATCGGGCCGTGGAACCCAGCGCTGGAAGCAGCGGTGAGTGAATCTCGCGCGGCATATGAGCATGTGCACCTTGACCTTTCCGGACTCCAGTTCGCCGATGAGCAAGGACTTAGCCTGCTTCGCAGATTCGTTAGCGAAAATGTGGTGTTGGAACGAGTATCCCCTTTCATCCAGGAGCTCCTGACCACTCGCCTCGAATAATCACCGGCTGAAAGCCGGTGGCTTAGGGTTAGAGCGTGTTATGAACTTTTTGCTGGAGAAGTGGTTATTACGAGCATGATGACTCGTAAACCTTATCCTAGCGATGTGTCGGACGACGAATGGATGTTCGTCGTGCCTTATTTAATCTTGATGAAGGCGGACGCGCCCCAACGCCAGCACGATCTGCGTGAGATCTTCAATGGTCTGCGCTGGTTGGTGCGGGCCGGTGCGCCCTGGCGGCTGTTACCGCATGACCTGCCGCCCTGGGAAGCCGTCTATCAGCAGACCCAGCGTTGGCTTGCGGCGGGCTGTTTCGAAGCGGTCGTCCACGATCTCCGAGAACTTCTGCGCCAGGCCCAGGCCGGATCGAAAGCGTTGAAGCGTGTAGAAGGTCGGCTAGCGGTGCCGGAGTTGTGCCGGGAGTTGGGGGTCAGTTCGGCGACGTTCTACAAGTGGCGCGCGAAATATGGAGATATGGACACATCCTTGATAACTCGGATGGAGGAATTGGAAGCCTAGAATGCCTGCCTGAAGGAGATCTACGCCGATGACCGTTGAAGATACCCCAATCCATTACCCGGTAATGATTCCGCCCGAGCGAGCAATCGATCCGGCAGCAGCCAACCTCACAGATGACACGGAGCCCGCGCTTGAATGCGGCGGACGAAATGCCAAGCACGCCATTGATCTGATTGGCCGGCCGATTATCGGCCAACATCTTGATGAATTGAGCGAGATCGACGGCTTGTAGGTGTCTCTCACGCTGGAACTTGCGCCATCGGCACTGCCGTGCGATTTTTATGTCTATACGTCCGCTGATCCCCGGCATGGAGGAATGCCGATGAACACCATCCTACTCACCATTGGCCTTTTTTGGATCACTGTGGCTGCCTACGGCCTGACGCGGCAGCGTCCGGCCGAATTCTGGCGGACGGTAACGACCGATGTGGTCATCACGCGAGAGCTGTGGGGCCGCTGGACCATTCCCGTTCGGGCAATGCGCCTCACGTTTGCTCCAACGGTGTTTGTCTGCGCGGTGGCCGTCGCGTGTGGCTGGATGCTGCTGCAACTGGTTTTTGGCTCACTGGACGATGCTGAAGAAGATGTTTCTTTTGACAAACGGGATGAGTCTGAATATAGCATGGGCGGGATTTATAACTACGCTACAGGCAAGTGCGACAACGGCTGCCAACCTGGTGGTATTTACGATTGGGACCTGCGGCAAGGAAAAAGTTGAATAACTCGGTCGTGGCTGGCCGAATTTCTGCCAAAAAATGGGCCTGAAATCACGCTGATTCCAGTCCCGGTTTACTTTGAACTTAGAAGTACTTGGGGTGAACGATCACTTCTTGTTAGGGGGTTTTAGCTCGCGAAACCGGTTCTTCACAAGGCTGAGCGCGTTTCCAAAGCCGCTGCCGGTGGCGGCCGCACTAGAGTTTGTTCCCTCTAGGAAGGAATTGAGTCCAACGCCCGCGTGATATCCAGCCCAACCCAACATGCCTACCCATAAGACCGGCACGATCGTGAACATCGTGCCGGTAACGAGATCGATCACCACTTCGCTCACGGTGTAGTCCATCTTATCGGCAGCAAAGTCGAACCAGCCGGTGGGGTTGAGTGCTTGTTGGAGCGTATTATCGAGCCAGACGGCCGCCCACAGGAATGTCAGGAACCGCACGGCAAAGAGAGTAATCGTCAAAGTCAGGAGCGTGCCGACGGAAAACTCGCCGAATAACAGGACGAACGGCATCAGCGCAAAGATCAGCATCAGAAGAACCGCCTGGCCGACAGGCGCCGCTTCGCGAATGGCGTACATCTTCGACTGAAAGAAGACCGATTCCCACCACCCTCCAACGGTTGCGCCTGCTCTTGCCAATCGTCCGCCGGCGGCATCCCCTAACCCGGCTGTCACCGGCATGCTCAACCTGCCGTCCTCGATGGTCCACATTGACCGAAGGGCAGCGTCTTCGGTCTTTCTGGCGTCCCAGCCGAACGCATTCATGAGTTGGGTCACCCACCCCTGGGTTTGTGCCCACGCCTCCACTTCGATCTCTTGGATCAACCGGTCTCTGATCCCGTAAGTCTGTGCCTCCCACCAGTCCTTGCACTCGGGCCGGCCCCACTGCGGCGCCGGATAATGCTCGGTGTCGTACTCCGTATCCCGTTGCGGATCGAAGGGAAAGCCCGGTATTTCCTCGCTCGCCCTTGTCGCAAGGTTAATGTTGTTCACTCCGTAGTAGCTACTTGTGTCCAAGAAGAATTGCGAACCCGGCCAGTCGATGTCCGACGGGTCGTACCCGCTCGGCAGCGGCTGCTTGCTATCGAAGAGCCTCATCCGGGCGGGATACCAGCAATCGTGCGTGAAAAGTTGAAGCTCCCGCCGAAGTTGCGGGTCTTTGATCCGGCTGTTTTCAAGCTTGTATTGGTACAGCCGGAAGTCGTTCTGGCAGGGAATCGCGGCGACCGCGGCGTTAACCACTCCGCCCGCGGCCGCCATGACGCCATACCACCACACCGGCACGTGACCGGTAATCCCGGAGATGCCAAGATTGGTAAACACGCTGTCGTAGGTCGTGTTGGAGGCGCCGCCCTTCGGCGCATCGTTTG
>NZ_JBDIVO010000130.1:0-11677 GCF_039794385.1 Methylocaldum sp.
CGTTTTGCAAGAGCGGCACTGGGCATGAGCGGGTATGATCCCGTTTCCGGGCTGGTCTGGCTGGACGACTGGAAGCTAAGGGTGCCGCTGGGAGAAACCACGTCCTTCACCTTGCAGGCCGACGCCGACGGGACGCAACTCAACCTCCGATTGGAGGCCCGAAAGCCCGCTGTCGTGCCGGCTGGGCAAAGCTTCCCGGCTGCTGCGGGAGGCCGTCTTCGCGCATATTTGCTTAGCCGTATGGCGATATCCGGAACGGTTCGGTTGGGCGAGCATCGACATAAGGTAACCGGCGAGGCCTGGCTCAGCCGCAGTTGGGGAAAACTAGCCCCGCCGGGCGGACAACTGGTCCTGAACCGCTATCAATTGCAGCTCGACGATGGCCGTGAGCTCCTGCTTTTCCAGCTGAGGCGCAAGGACGGCAGCGCGCCGCCAGTGTCGAGCGGGCTCCTGATCGAATCCGATGGCCGCGCTGTTCCGATTTCCGGAAACGACGTTCGGCTCGAACCCGCCACTTACTGGTCTAATCCCTCGGGAGTTCCTTATCCGGTAGGCTGGATCGTGAGGCTGCCGAAGCTCGAAGCCGAACTGCGCCTTTCTCCCTTAGTCGAAGATCAGGAAATCGTCCGGTCCGTTCGCGCCTGGTCCGGCGCGGTCTCGGTGTCCGGAACCGGGCCTCGCGGTAAAGCGCTTTCAGGGCGGGGTTTCGTCGAATTGGCCGGCTATTGACGGCTCGATTCCCAAAAAAAGGATTTTTCCGCTAAAAACCAGCTCGTGAGTCGAACATGCCGAATGCCAAAACATCGTCCGTCGCTTCGATCGTCTTTACGGCTTTCTTGCTGGCGGCCTGCGAATCGAGGGAACAGACGAACGCCGTCAGCTATTCGCCCGCCGGACCCGTTCCTGCCGAACAGCAGCGTCCGGGCGATCCGAACAAAGGTTACGAGGCATTGCTCAACGCGCCGTACATCACCTGCGGCATGCCTTATTCGGCCTACAAACAGACGGCCTCGGCGCCCGAGCCCATGACGCTTATTCTGGGGAGACCCGGCCGAAACGCCGAGTTGCCTTACAACCTCACGGCTTACACGACACCCAAGGGCGTGGAGCTCGTAGTGAACAATTGCCTGTCCTGCCATGCCGGTTTCTTCGCCGGAAAGCTGGTCATCGGCCTAGGCAACGAAAATCTCGATTTCACCGAGGACCGTACGGCTGCCGCAGAAGGCGTCGGCGCATACGTGGAGGACGAGGCCGAAGCGGCGGAATGGCGGCGCTGGGCGGACCGAATCCGTGCCATTGCCCCTTACATGATCACCGACACGATGGGCGCGAATCCGGCCATCAATATGACGTTCGCGCTGATCGCTCACCGGAATCCGGAAACGCTGGCATGGTCGCCGGAACCGCTGATCGAGCCGCCGCCGAAATCGGTCGCGCCGGTCAGCATTCCGCCCTGGTGGCGCATGGCAAAGAAGAACGCCTTGTTCTACAACGCCGAGGGCCGCGGTGATCTCGCACGGGCCATGATGGTGGGCGCCATATTCTGCGCCGATGACGTCGATACCGTGCGAAATATCGATGCCTACGCGCCGGATATTCTGGCTTACTTTGCATCGCTCAAACCGCCGCCGTGGCCTTTCGGTCTCGACGGCAAGCTGGCCGAACAGGGGCGCGCCGTATTCGAGCGAACATGCTCCGGCTGCCACGGTACCTATGGCGAACAGCCGATTTATCCCAATCTGGTGCTGGGACTCGACGAAATCGGCACCGATCCAGTGTTGGCGCAACACGCTGTCGGCGGCGCATCGGACCGGTTCATCGCATGGTTCAACGGCTCCTATTACGGCGAAACGGCTCGCGCCGCCCCGGCGCCGGGTTATTTCGCTCCGCCTTTGGACGGAATCTGGATTACCGCTCCTTACCTCCACAACGGATCGGTGCCGACCATCGAAGCCTTGCTCGACAGTTCGAAACGGCCGAAGTATTGGACGCGGTCGTACGAGTCGTCCGCGGCCGATTACGATCCGGTCGGCCTGGGCTGGCGCTACACGGCGCTGGGGCAGGGGAAAGCCGGTACGGACGACCTGCGGGAACGGAAAAAAATCTACGATACGACCTTGCCCGGCCACTCCAATGCCGGCCATGTTTTCGGCGACGGCTTGAGCCCGGAAGAACGCAAGGCCGTGCTCGAATACTTGAAGACACTATAGAAGCCCGGAACTTGCTTATGGCTGAAACTGCCGAAGTCTCGTCAGCGAAGGATTGCCCGCCTGCAACGGCTTATTTCGAGATATAGGTCAGAATGTCGGGATGCTTCTGATTGTTTTTCGAGTCCAAAAAGTGCATTACATACGAACTCGAACGTCCGCCCGAATCATCGGCGGACTGCCGGCGGGGTGTGCCGGTTCGGGAAATGGGAAAAAACAATCAGCAAGAAGGAAGTGAAGCCATGAAACTCTATTCCATCGGCCACAGCAACAGAAGCTCTGACGAACTGATCGATATGCTCAAGAGGCATGGCATCGGGTGTCTGGTCGACGTACGCAGCAGGCCCGGTTCCGCGCGTTTTAGACAATTCAACCGTCCTACGCTGGAACGGGCTTTAACGCAGGCCGGCATTCAGTATCAATGGGAAGGCGACAATCTGGGCGGATGGCGATCGGCGACACCGGACGATGTAAAACACAGGGTCTTGAATCCGGGATTCCGGTCGTATGCCGCCTATATGGAGACGCCGGATTTCCGCGAAGCCGTGGAACAAATACTAAGGCTGGCACGAATCTGCCGGACCGCGTTCATGTGTGCCGAGAAAGATCCGTCGTGCTGCCACCGCTCTCTGATTTCCGATTACCTGACGGTGCGCGGACACATTGTCGAACATCTTATCGTGCCGAACGAAAGCTGTAGGCACGACCTGCATTCCGCCGCACGAATCGTCGGCTCGCGACTGATCTATGATCGAATTCAGCAAAACCTGGAGTTGTTCGCGCCGGATGTTACGTGAGTACACCTGGCGGCCGAGGCGCATAAATGGGCAAGAGCGCTTATCCGCCCCGTCGAATCTGCTGCCGGATCTGCGCCAGATAGCGCCGAAAGAACGAAAACGCCGCATAGAGCAGCACCGCGTAGAGTATCCACTCCTGTAGCGAGACGCCGGTCGGATCGTCGTCGAACACGACGATGCCGACCAGGGCGACCAAAGAAAGGGCAAAATAGTTGTACATAGGAGGTTCCTCACAGAATGTATGAAACGCAAGTCGTTTTCGGTAAGCAGGACATCTGGGGAAGGGGAGTCTCCATAGAACCCGAAGCCGATCTTTATCGTGTTGAAACGGCCTTGCCCCATCCTTTGACCGCGAACCGGAAAAGCCCTTTTTTGACAAGATATGTCGAAGTTCGCATCTTAGACAAATTGCCCGCTGGGTTATTCCTGCACGGGATGACACCGACAAACGTCATCGCGCCGAATCGAACATCAATATGCAGTAAGCCGCATGGAAAAACGCTTTGCTGAGATTGCCCGCCCGCCGGTTCTCCTGATCCACGGCGGCGCCGGCTCCCCGGAATCGGATCCCCGACTAAGCGAGAAACGCTGGACTTTTATCGGCGATTTGGCAGCGTCGGCATGGGCCGAGATTTGCCGAGGCCAATCCGCCGTCGATGCCGTGACGGAAACCGTCAAGCGCTTGGAGGAATCGGCTCTGTTCAACGCCGGCTACGGCTCGGCCTTGCAAAGCGACGGACTTGCGCGTCTCTCGGCCTCGCTGATGGACGGCGAGCGCCTGAAATTCTCGGGCGTCATGCTTGCGACTCACTTGGTCCATCCCATCAAACTTGCCCGGGCGCTCCAGAACCGGGCGGAATCGGTGCTCGGTCCCTTGGGAGCCCAGCTTCTGGCCCGGGAACTCGGCATGCCGCCGCAAAACCCGGTTCCCCCGGAGCGGGCGCGGCGCTGGGCGGAGTATCTGGAGCGGCAGACCGGGCCCTCGGTCGGCGCCGGAACGGTGGGCGCGGTGGTCCTGGACCAGCGGGGCCGTCTGGCGGCCGCCACGTCCACCGGCGGCGGCCGGTTCAATTTTCCGGAACGAATATCCGATTCGGCGACGGTGGCGGGCAATTATGCCTCCGGCTACGCCGCCGTCAGTTGCACCGGCATCGGAGAACAAATCGTCGATGACGGCGTTGCGGTGCGTCTCGAAACGCGTGTTCGGGATGGCCGCAACATCGTGCAAGCCTCGGAAGCGACCTATCGCGAAGCCGTCGAGCGGAAGCGCGAATACGGTTGGATCGCCGTGGACCACAGCGGGGCGTGGAGCATGTGCTGGACGACCGAAACCATGCTCTGCGCCGCGATGAGCGCGGACCGTCCGAGTGCTGTCCTGGGTCGGCCATGATCTCGCCCTTTCGTCTACTCCGCCGGCGGCGGCGCCGCAAGTTGCTTCAGCGGGGGCTGATATCCGAATCGACCTGGCTTTGGTCGCTCGCGGGGCTTCGAATTTTCGATCTCTTGAATAACGAAGAACGGGAGCGTCTGCGTCAACTGTCCACCCTTTTCGTTCACGAAAAGATTTTCGAACCGGCGGGCGGGATGATTCTGGACGACCGGGTGCGCACCCGAATCGCCGCGCTGGCTTGTCTCCCTATTCTCAATCTGGACTTCGACTGCTACGACGGATGGCGTACGGTGGTGGTTTATCCCGGCGGATTCATACGCCCTCGCTCGGAATTCGACGCTATCGGCGTCATGCACGAATGGGAAGATGTGTTGACCGGTGAATCCTGGGAGCGCGGGCCGGTCATATTGTCGTGGGCGGACGTGCAGGGTTCCGGACATTGCGAAGGCTATAACGTCGTCATCCACGAAATGGCTCATAAGCTGGACATGCTCAATGGCGCAGCCGACGGTTTCCCGAACTTGCATCGCGGGATGGCGCGGCGGGTTTGGACTGACGCGTTCACGGCCGCGTTCGAAGATTTCAACGATCGCGTGGACCAGGAGGAGAAGACTCCCATAGATCCTTACGCGGCCGAAGCGCCCGGAGAATTTTTTGCGGTGCTCAGCGAATACTTTTTCGAAGCGCCAGACTTGGTGCGCATGGAATATCCGGAAATCTACGACCTCCTTGCGCAATTCTACAGACAAGACCCGGCCGCGCGATTTCGTTCATCATTACCGGCAGACCCATTTCAGACTCGCGATGCACAAGCGCCGCGCGAAAGCCGGCAAACCGGCCATAACCCGCTGCGCGAAGCGCTTGCCGACGCCGTATCAGGAGACGACCATGGACGTTTTGAAAACGATTAGCGACAAACAGCTCCTCCGGCTGATGGGCGAGGCCGCAGCCTCTCCCAGGCTTCGGAAAAACCTGAACATTCACCGCGACCTAGAGGACCCGATCCAGCGCCTGTTCAACGCCATGGAGCCCGGAACCTACGTCCGCCCTCACCGCCACGCGCGCCCGGACGGATGGGAACTGATGCTGGCGGTGCGCGGCGCGTTTTCCATCATTACCTTCGACGAAAAAGGAACCGTCCTGGAGCGCATCGACCTGAGCGCCGCGGGAGGCGATATGGCGGTGGAAATTCCGCCGTACACCTGGCATGCCGTGGTCGTTCTGGCACCCGAGACGGTCATGTTCGAGGTCAAACCGGGCCCTTACCGCCCCGTCGAGGACAAAGATTTCGCTGCTTGGGCTCCGGAGGAAGGCGATCCGGACGCGGAGCGTGTCGTGGCCTGGTATGAAGTCGCCAAGCCTGGCGAGCGCCTGGGGTTCCAGGAATCGGCGAAAGCGCAATGAAGATACGGAGAGGATTAGAGCGTTTTTCATCCCGGTGTACGGATTCGTGTAGGGCGGGAAGAACGTAGGTCGGCAATCCCTTCCCAATCGCAAACGGCATCTCTGGGAGCGCCAGAGCTGCCCTTCCGACAAAGCCCTTTGCCGAGCCGGTACGTCGGCAAAGGATTGCCGACCTACATATGGGGCTCCCTTACACCGAATCAGAAAATGCTCTAGTAGCTCGGCACCGATAAGAAATAGAAGCGGTCTCCGGACTTTTTTGCGCCACTCAAGATCTATGTCGTAGTTTGAGGGCACGCCACAAAACGTCTTCGAATTTCGATAAGGAGAATATCGTGATGTCACGTTCGATCTACCGCGCCGCCATTCTTGCTACTTTAGTCATGTCTGCCCTCGTAGTGCAGGCGCAGGACCTCGAATCGCCGGTATCGAAAGATCAACATCTGCCGGAAGAGCACTCCGGTTCTGAACAATCGGCCGCCGGTCAACCCGGCAAACCCGACGAAGTCACGCGCACGATCGAAATCAAAACCCTGGACAGCATGAAATACGATCCCTCGTCGCTTACGATAAATCGCGGAGAAACATTGCGCCTGATCGTTAATAACATCGGCCGACTGACGCACGAGGCAACCATCGGTACGGTTGCGGAGCAGGAATCGCACGCCGGGGAGATGCATGCCGCTCCCGACACGCCCCATGACAGCCCGAATTCCGTGACCGTAGAGCCGGGCCAAACGAAAGAGTTGGTTTGGCGGTTCGATCGACCCGGCCGATTCGAGATCGGCTGCCATGTTCCGGGACACTACCAGGCAGGGATGATCGCCGAAGTTACCGTCCGCTAGAGCCTCGGGAGAGCGCCAGCAATGACCACGCAACCAGTTATCACAACGCAACGCGCTCTATCTGCCCGTGCGCGAGCCTACGATAAGCCGACCGCTGTCGGCGGCGCGACGGGGTTTTGGTGCGGTGCTGAATCGACCGGCGGGTGCGTTCCCCCCGCGCTCTTGTGACGCTTTAGTCCAGCCGGCGTACTCGCTACGCATTCGGTCCTCAGCGACTCCGCACGGCAATTCCGTGCGGGTCGGCGCGCTCCTCATCGTCAGTATCGTCGACGTTCGAGACGGGGGCGACTAGCTTCAGCATTCCGCTTTTGCCGCCTCGTTTGACCTCGATCACCCCTATGCCGGGCGTCTGTCCCTGAGCGTTATTGAGCTCCGGATTGTTGCCGGTGAGCGGGAACGGTCCGCGCAGCGTCGCGTACACCCGATCGCCGCTCGGCGATATTCCGAGAATGTCCGGTGCCGGGTCCCGCGATACGACGCCAGCCAGTTTTATCTCGTTCACTACGTCGTCAGTTTCGGTATCGACCACGATGATCTTGTTGGCGGCGCGGTCGGCTACCCAAAGGTAACGTTCCTGCCGGGTGGCAAGCAGCCCATGCGAATCCACGTCTTGTTGTCCGTGATCGAAGACCACCGTCGGCGCAGGGGTGTCTGGCTTCGGATACGGATTTGGCGAAGGCGAGAACGCGCTCACCGGCAGAGCATAAAGTACGGATTGGAACCCGAGTTCGGCTCCACCGCCGCCGCCCGAATTGAAGTACATCTTGTTTCCCGTCTGGGCCGCCAGGAGACCGGCGGGTTCGATGGTCGAGGTCGTATACTCACCGGCGATAGCCATCGGCGTGGCGCGCGGATCGATGACAAACAGACCGCCGCCGCGAAGCGTGACAAACGCCAAGTTACTGGTGGAGTCCGGCAGCGCCAGGATGGGGGCGTTGTCCGGCCGAACACCGTCCTCATCGGCGGAGCCGAACTGTTTGAGGGCTCCGCTCGGCGTCGTCCCATCGGCAAGATTCAGAGTGGCGCTATGGTCGAGGGTAAAGGTGTTGGCTGCGTAATCGGTGTTGATTCTCTGTACGAGTTTGCCGTTCTGGTTAGCGACCAGAATATAGGCCTCATCCGGCGAAGGGACGGCTGCGTGAGCTTGCTTGCCTACATCGACCAGGAAAACCGGCTTTCGTGTTGCCGCCTCGATGATGAGAACATGTCCGGTGGCCACAAACGAGATGATGGCATGCGTGTGGGACGCATTGAAGGTGATGTAGTGCGGTCGACGCGGTGTTGCCGTGTCGTCCAGCCGCTGTGCCAATTTCGCTAGTTCGAAGACCTCCGGTTTTGCCTTGGACGCCGCATTCCGGGACAACTTTCTGCCATCGAATATGTACAGCTTGCCGCCGATGTCGTCATCGGGAATGGTGCTAGGCGGGAAACCCGATTGGTCGATCATCCAAACCTCGTGATTCGATTTGTCGGGTGCAGAGACTCCAATGGGAGAAAAGGCAGATAACGTTAGAAACAAGGCGACACCGAACGTGGTGGGGGGAAATCTATGGCGCATGGCGTTCTCCTGAACGGAGGCTGGTCATTTTTCCTTTTGAGAACCGAGGTTACTCATCTTGAGCGGAGGTGAATTTTCGACCCGATCTAATTTCTAACGACAACTTGCCGTCGCACGGGTTCACCCGAATCTGGGACGTTCCGGGTTTGGGTGTTTCGAATCCTGAAATATCTGTCCGTGGCGTATCGCGGACGAGACGCTCGCCCCGGTTACGGTAACGGAACCGACGAGCCACTTCGTGAAGGGCAAAATCAGCAAATTTCCGCTATGGGGGCCATCGACGGACTCCGGACCGAGGTAAATCGGAACTCCATGTCCCCGTATAGGTGCAAGACGCTTCCTTGGATAGAAGCGTGTTACCATCCGGTCTCGACACCACAGAGAAGGGAACCAACGTGAACTCGGGAAAAGTGCTAGTCACCGGAGCGACCGGCCATCTCGGCGCCAATCTCGTACGCCGCCTGCTGGCCGACGGAGACGAAGTCCGTGTCCTGATTCGACAGGGCCGCGACAACGGGGCCTTGGCGGGACTCGACGTCGACCGAGCCTATGGCGATTTGCGGGATTCCGAGGCGGTCGACGCGGCTGTGCGCGGCTGTTCCCGCGTCTATCACTGCGCGGCGCTGGTCTCGACCATAGCCGGGAATGGTGCCCATAAGCGGGAAGTCTTCGATACCAACGTCCTGGGCACGCGGCACATTCTGCAAGCCGCCGTCCGCCACAGCGTCGACAAGGTCGTGGTCTCCGGATCGCTCAGCGCCACCGGGTACGAACCGGACCGCCCCAGCCACGAAGGCATGCCGTTCTATCCCTTCGATCGCCATCTGCCCTACGGTTTCACCAAGCATCTGGCGGAACACGAGGCCTTGCGCGCCCACGCGGACGGCCTCAACGTGGTCGTCGCCACCTCCTGCGCCATCGTCGGTCCGCATGATTACAAGCCGTCGCGCATGGGACGCGTGCTCATCGACTACGCCCATGGCCGGCTCAAGGCCTATATCCCCGGCGGCTTCGAATTCGTCTCCACCCGCGATATCGCCGAGGGCCATGTGCTCGCCATGCGGAAAGGCCGTTCCGGGCAGAAGTACATCATCAGCACCGCTTACGCCAGTGTGGACGACCTGATGGCTCTCTACGGGCAGGTGACCGGGCGACCGTCCCCTGGACTGCGCTTGCCCGCACCCGTCATGGCCGCGCTGGCGGAAGTGGCCGACAAGACCTGGTTCCGGATCTTTCCCAACTCGCCTCGGCGATTCACGCCTGCCGCGGTGCGCCTGCTCTCGATGCGGCGCCGGGCGGATCACGAGAAGGCCGGACAGGAATTGGGCTATCGGCCCACCAGCCTGGCCGAAGCGATTCGGGAAGCCTACGAGGATTTCGTGCGCCGCGGTGTCATCACCCCACCTAAGTGAAACGGCTATTGGTCCCCGTTATCCACCCTTGGTCATATGGAGAGTACTGACGATGAGGAATGCGCAAGACACATCCCGGCAATCGCCGCCTGATTTCGCGGAAGCCAAAAACTCCCGGCAAAAGGCCCGTGCCGCCGGCCTCGATCCGGACCGCTGGTACGCGGTGGAATACGACAGCGCGGTCAAGAAAGGGGAGGTGAAGGAAGTCGTGTTCTGGAAGAGGTCCATTGCCCTGTTCCGCGGCAAGGACGGCGGGCTCGCGGCCGTTCAGAACCGCTGTCCGCACCGCCAGCTCAAGCTCACTCACGGCGTTGTGGATGGCTGCCATCTGCGCTGCGCCTATCACGGCTGGACGTTCAACCGGGACGGCTGGCTGATCGATTATTCCCATGACAGCTTCGGCAGACCGCTCATCAAGAACCGGTTGCGCACCTACCCGGTAAGCGTCCGCTACGGCCTGATCTGGCTGTTTCCGGGCGATCCGGCCCTGGCCGGAGAGCGAAAGATCCCCGAAATTCCGGAACTTACCGGAGACCGTCCATGGGCCAATTTTGCCGTGGATTTCATCTGGCGTACCCACCATTCCATGGTGATCGACAATATCTGCGACTTCGCCCACGCGTTCCTGCATCGGAAATACCGTCCCTTCGTCGACGCCAAGCTCACCCATCACGAAGCCGACGAGGACCGGGTTTACCTGACCTACGACGCCCACATGGCCGCTGGGCGGTTTTCAGGGATTTTCGTCGATCGTAACCGGGTCAACACCCGGTCCATCGAACTGTGCTACGAGTATCCCTACCAATGGACTAACACCGGCGACAGCATCAAGAACTGGTCGTTCCTGCTGCCTATCGACGAACGGACCACTCGCGTGTTTTTCCTGTTCTATTTCGACAGCGTCAAGATTCCGCTGCTTTCCGTGAAAACGCCGAAGTGGCTGACCCAGATGGTGCTGAACGTCGCCAAACCTCTGGTGTTCAAGCCCATACTGCTGGAGGACGGAATTGCCCTGGAAGCGGAGCAACAGGGCTATGAGCAGCATTGGGACGCACCTCCCATCGAGCTCAACCCCGTCGTGCCGATGTTTCAGCAGTTGACGGCGCGGAAGTGGGAGGATTATCTCGCCCGAGCGGCGGTCTCGGCCCGAGGCGGCAAACCGGGCCATCGAGAGATTCCGATATCCGGCGATTGACGCCGAAATCGCGCTTGGGCCTTTGTATGGCCGGTGGCTTCATCGCTCGGTTCTCGTGCAATATTCGGGGAATCTGAAATCGGTCAGAGCGCGTTCCATAACGGTTCCGTTACTCCCAAACTCCGGGGATCATCAGCTTCTGCCAACCGCCCAGAAACATGATCCACACGACCCCCGTAAGCCAATGAAACAGCATCGGTACCCAAATCGATCCCGATCTCAGGTAGGTGAGGGTGCATACGATGCCGAGCAGTGTCGCCAGCACCAAAAAAACCGGGTCGAGAAACACCGCTCTTCGTGACACCAAACCATTGACTGGATGGGAGGCCACAAAGGCAACGAGACTGACCGAGGACCAAACGAGTTTTGTTCTCGGAGAAGCCGCTTCAACCGGATGCGGCAGTAAGACGGCACGATATAAGACTTCCTCTACAAGACTCGGCGTCACGAGCAAAACGACGGGCGTTGAGGCGATTACCCAGGCGGATGCCTTCATCAACTCCAAACGACAAAATCCCGTCGCCCATCCGATCAGCAGAGCGCACAGCGCGTATACGCCGAATAACCCAAGGCATCCGCGCCAAGTCCGGCGCTCGGGGAAGGTCTTGAATGCCAGTCTTATGCTTCGCAAACGCACGTTCAACATCGCTCTCGGGCCTTATTCCTCGATGATACCCTGTGCGGGCCTGCTTAGCGGCGACGGTTGCCGCGCTCATCATCGACGCCGTGGCGATCGTGATGCCGATCAGGGACCATGCTACTATCGCTGCGATGTTCGGCAACACGCCCTTCGGAACATCGGTCTTGATACTCTTGCCGTGCAAATCTGCAGGACTCTGCGTTGAGCAGCCGGTCCTGCTCGACCTCAA
>NZ_JBDIVO010000131.1:0-11673 GCF_039794385.1 Methylocaldum sp.
GCGTTCAGATAATTGAAATCCATCCGCACCCGCCTGAGACGTGCGCGGGAACCCGGCTCCTTGACGAAGAAGTGCAGGACGATGGCTTCCTCGGGCTGGATGCGCAGCACCAAGGCGACCGGGTGGGCGTCCTCGCTGCCGGAGGTCGGGAAGGCACGGTGCGGAACCGGCCTGAAACGGATGGAAATCTCCGAGACATCCGCCGCCATGCGCTTGCCGGTGCGGAGATAAAACGGTACGTCCTGCCAGCGCCAATTGTCCACGTGGAGCTTGAGGGCGGCATAGGTCTCGGTGTCGGAATCCGGGGCGACGCCCGGCTCTTCCCGATAGGCGGGCACCCGGCAGCCCTTGATCCAGCCCGCGCCATACTGCCCCCGCACCGCGCGCTGCGCGACCTGCTCAGGTGGAATGGGGCGGAGAGCGTGCATCACGTCCATCTTGCGGTTGCGGATATCGTCGGCGTCGTACACCGCCGGTGGTTCCATGGCCACCAGACAGAGCAGCTGCATGAGATGATTCTGCACCATGTCCCGCAAGGCTCCCGCGTGGTCGTAGTAGCTGCCGCGGTGCTCCACTCCTAGAGTCTCTGCCACGGTGATCGCCACGTGATCCACGTAACGCCGATCCCAGATCGGCTCGAAGATGGGATTGGCGAAGCGCAGGGCAAGAATGTTCTGCACCGTTTCCTTGCCCAGAAAATGGTCAATCCGGTAGATCTGATTCTCGTGAAAGTACTCGGTCAGCGCCCGATTGATCGCCTGATAGGAGGCCAGGTCCCGTCCTAAAGGCTTCTCCACCACGATGCGCGCCCGCTCCCGGTCCTTGTGCAATTGTGCCCGTCCCAGGTTGCAGGCAATGTCGGCGAACAGAAACGGCGGCGTTGCCATGTAATAGACCTGCTGGCAAGACTCCTTCCACTCCTGTTCACGGGCCTGCACCAGCGTACGCAGCCGCCGGTACAACGCCGAATCCTTGAGGTCGCCGCTGATGTAGTCCAAGCCTCGACAGAACCCGGTCCAGCGTTCGTCTTTTTCAACGTTCTCGCCGGATTCGGCCAGCTTTTCGGCGTAATGGCGAGCCAGTTCCCCCGGCCCGAGTGGCATCCGGTCGATGCCGATGAGGTGGAAGCGATCCGGCAGATGATTGCCGACATAAAGCCGGAATAATGCCGGGACGATCAACCGCCAGGACAGATCGCCGGCCGCGCCGAACAGGACGAACAGAGAGCTTTGCGGATGGGGATGCCGTTCCATGAAACGTTCTCGTCGGATGCAGCATTTTCGTTCTTAGAATTCGAGTCCGATGCACTGGGATGCGTTCCGTCCGCAGCGGGTCGATGAGACACTCAGCTTGGGGCTCGGTTTTCCAAGGCTCGGCAAACCGGGCTTAGGAAATCGACAGCGGGCGGAAAGGCGTGGTGGCCGTACCGGTCAAAAATTGATATATAGAGACCCCGCGATCAAGTGATGCATGGTCTCGTTCTGATGTTTGTTGTCGTCGATGTACTGGTTCAGATAACCCAATTCGGCACGGAAGTTCGGGTTGAACGTCCAGCCCAGTCCGGCGAATATGCGGTTCTGGTCGAAGCCCGCCTCACCGCCCCACTTCGTGTCGTTAAGCCGCACGAAGACCTCGTCCCAGGCGATCAGGCTCAGCCGCGGCTCTAGCTCCAGAGGATGCTGGAAACGAATCATCTGCCGCGGTCTCACCCGCACCTGGTCACCTCTGAGAAAATTGCTTTCCACCATGGTTCGGAAGGTAAATGTGCCGATATCGGTGGGCCAGACATAACGGAATGCCGGCCAGATATCCTGCTGTGAGATATAGGGTTTGCCGAGATTTTGGGTAGGCAGCCAGGTATATCCGGCCCAGACGGTGGCACGGTCGCTGAGCGAGTAGCCGAGCGCGGCGCGGGCCATGCCTTGATACCAATGCCCCCAATCGTCGTCGAAGCGGGATTGCCCCTCCAGCCAGATTCGCCCCTTCTCCAGGCTAGAGTCCAGGAACTTCAGGCTGCCTTCTCCGACGACTTGAATCCAGCTGCCGGCATCCTCGGTCAACTCGTCCGCATGCCCGTTCGATGGCGTCGCGGCCAGGGCGGCGAAAAAACCGAGAATCGTGACTAGCGGGATATTTCGATGTTTTTTCGCTCTCATGGTTTCAATGCTCTGGCGTGGTGATTACCGGGCGGCCAACAGGCTCAGCAGCCCGCCCAACAGGTCTTTCGGCGCCGGCGGGCAGCCGCGAATCACCGCATCCACCGGCACCACGTTGCCGACCGGTCCGCAGCTGGCGTAGGACTCTCCGAACTCGCCGCCGTCCGCGGCGCAAGTCCCTACTGCCACCACCCACTTGGGATCGGGAGCAGCCTCGTACACCGTCAGCAGAGCATGCTGCATATGCCGCGAGACCGGCCCCGTCACCAGCAGGATGTCGGCATGTCGCGGCGACGCGACGAAGTGAACGCCAAAGCGCTCGAGATCGTAAAAGGCGTTGTTCAAGGCATGGATCTCGAGTTCGCAACCGTTGCAGGAACCGGCGTCCACCATACGAATGCCGAGGCTGCCGCTGAAGCGCCGGTCGATGGCCGTCTTCAGTTCGGCTCCGATGGCCTCCAGCTCGGGATCGGTGTAGGCCTTGGCCGGCTCGGTGACGACGCCGACGCGGTAGATTTTTTCAAAGATTCGTAGCACAGCATCATCCTCTAGAGATCGTGGCCGGAATAGGAACCGTTCACCGATTTGTTGCAGAGCGGGAAATCGGGCACGATGTTGCCGTGGATCAGCCGCTCCAGGGCCGGCCAGTTGAACACGCTGGGATCGCGCGGGTAATAGCGGCTGATGCGTCCGTCCGAGCCGAAACGGATGTAGCACAGAATCTCGCCGCGCCAGCCTTCCACCAGAGCCAGACCCTCGGCACCTGCGTCCGGAGTCCGCCAGTCCGCCCGGATCGGTCCTTTCCCGAGACTGCGCAGCAATTGGGCGATGATGTGCAGCGAGGCATAGATCTCGTCGTACCGCACGTTGAGGCGGGCCGCCACATCGCCGTCCCGATGGCAGGCCGGCCGCACCTCGATCCGATCGTAGGGGGCGTAAGCCGCATCCCGCCGCAAATCGAAATCGATCCCGCTGGCGCGGGCGACGAACCCCAAACAGCCGAGCGCCCGGGCGGTGGCCTCCGGCAGCACCCCGGCCGTTACCAGGCGATCCTGGAGCGAATCGTTGTCGGCCAGGATGGGTCGCAATTCGTCCAACTCCTTACGGAGCCAAATCAGCTCTCCCGCCATGGCGGCAGCGGCTTCCGAGCTCAAATCGTGGGCCACGCCGCCCGGCACCACCCGATCCATCAGCAAGCGATGGCCGAACCACGACCGGTTGTTGCGCAGCCACAGCTCCCTCAACCTGGAGAACTGGTAACTGGCGAAAGCAAACGCCACGTCGTTGCAGATGGCGCCGATGTCGCCCAGGTGATTGGCGATGCGCTCGCGCTCCGCCAGGATTCCGCGGATCGTCAAAGCGCGTTCCGGCACCCGGACTTCGGCGGCCTGCTCCATCGCCCTGCAGGCGGCCCAGGTGTGACCGACCGTGGTGTCGCCGGACACGCGGCCGGCCAATCGGGCGAGACTGTCGGGACCCCTTCCCTCGGCGATCTTTTCGATCCCCTTGTGCACGTAGCCCAGGCGCTCCTCGAGATTGAGCACCGTTTCGCCGACCGCCGAAAAACGGAAATGGCCGGGTTCGATGATACCGGCGTGCACCGGGCCTACCGGAATTTCGTAGACGCCGTGCCCTTGCGCGCGCTGAAAGGCGTAAGCCTTGTCGGGCGGCGTCACGGCCTTGGGGTTGCCGCTTCTCGGAAAACTCTTTCGGAGCGGAAACTCGTCCGCCGTCCAAGCCTGATGCCGCAGCCAGCGGCGCGCGTCGGGATGGCCGATGAAGTCCAATCCGAAGGCGTCGCGGGTACGCCGTTCCGATCGGTTCGCGCCGGGAAACCAAGGCGCTTGCGAGGGCAGCTCCCTTTGGTCGGCATCAAGCACCGCGCGGAGCAGCACGAATCGCCCGTCTTTTTCGAGACAGGACATGGCTAAGAACCGGAGCGAAGGCATGGAGCCGATGTCGTCCGCCCATCCTCCGGCCCAGCGGAATCCTTTGCCGGCGGCCAGTTCGGCCGTCCTGCCCCAGTCGTCCGGTTTGATCGCGATCGGGACAGCCGGTATCAAGCCCGGCTCATTCGAGTAATGGATCGCGATTCCTTGTCGGTCGAATTCGGCAAGAAGATCCTCGACCGGATCGAACTGATGGAACCGCGTCGGCTGCGCGATGCGCGGTTTGGCTAAAACACTCATAGCGGTGAACTCCCGGCGATAGTTTGGGTGGCCTGATCGAACCAATTGGAAAGAACGCCCGGGATGGACAATCCCATCCACAGAACCAGAATCAGGTGGACTGCTACCGGCCACAAATTTGCGCTGATCGGGTGCTGCCCTTCCGGCACCGCGCCGTAAACCACCGGCTGGATATAACGGAACAGTCCGGCGAAGGCGATGCCGATGCCGATCAGGAGCAGCGGCGTCAGCCAGGGAAACTGCTGCATGGTGGCAGTGAGCACCAGGAACTCGCTCGTAAATACGCCGAAAGGCGGAAACCCGGCGATGGCCGCCGTGCCGATCAAAAGACCCCAGCCGATGGCGGGCTGGGTTTTGATTAGCCCCCGGATTTTTTCGAGTTGCTGGGTCTTAGCGAGCTGCGCTGCGTGTCCCACGGTCACGAAAATGGCCGATTTGGTCAGCGAATGCATAGTCATGTGCATCAGCGCCGCGAAGGTCGCGAGCGGGCCGCCCAGTCCGAAGGCGAAGGTCATCATGCCCATGTGCTCAATGGATGAATAGCTGAACAGCCGCTTGATGTCGCGCTGGCGGTGCAGGAACAGGGCCGCGACCAGGAAGGACAGGAGGCCGAAGCCCATCATCAGATAGCCCGCCATGTGGGTACCGGTGGAACCGTCCACCAGCATCTTGCAGCGCACCACCGCGTACAAGGCATCGTTGAGCAGCAGTCCCGAGAGTATGGCCGACATCGGGGTCGGACCTTCGGAATGGGCGTCCGGCAGCCAGTTGTGCAGAGGCACGAGCCCGATCTTGGTGCCGTAGCCCACCAGCAGGAATACGAAAGCGATGCCCAGCACGGTGGGATTCAGCTCGGCGGCATGCTCGAACAGTACCGACCACTGCATGCCGAGCCCGCCGGTCCCGATTTGGCCGGCGGCGAAATAGAGCAGCACCGTCCCGAACAGGGCCTGAGCGATGCCTACCCCGCACAGGATGAAATACTTCCAGGCCGCTTCCACCGATTCCGGTGTGCGGTACAGGCTGACCAGCAGCACCGTGGCCAGCGTCGCGCCCTCCATCGCCACCCACAGCACGCCCATATTGTTGGTTGTCAGAACCACCAGCATGGCCAGCATGAAGCCCTGGTACATGGTGTGGTAAAGCCGCAGCCGGTTCGGCGTCAGACGGCCGTGCCGGGTCTCGTTAAGCATGTACGGCGCGGAGAAGATCGCCGTGGTCAGTCCGACGAACGTAGTCAGCACCACCAGATAAACGTTGAACGCATCGATCCGGAATTCGCCGGCGGCGACCGTCATGGGTCCATTATTGAAAACCTCGATGGCGAGCCACAAAGACGCGAGGAACCCCGCCCCGTTGAGATAGACGTTGACCTTGCCGGCCTTGTCGATGGAACCGAGCAGGGCGAGCAGCGGCATGCCCAGCAAGGGAATGCCGAGCACCGGATAAAGCGCCGTCATCGATCCACCTCGCTCAAGCGGTTGAGACGGTCCACATCCAGCGAGTCGATGCTTTCGCGGATATGGAAAAAGAACACGCCGAAAACGACCGCGGCGACCAGTACGTCGAACGCGATGCCGATCTCGACCACCATCGGCATGCCCTGGGTTGCGGCGACGGCAGCGAAGAACAGCCCGTTCTCGATCGACATGAAACCCACCACGTGCGCCACCGCCTGCCGGCGCGACACCATCGCGAGCATCCCCAAAAGCACCACGGCGAGGCTGACCGCGATGGCGTTGCGAGTCGCGAGGGCCGACAGCTGCTCGATGGGCAGCACCACGTAATAGCTGAACAGCACCAGGGCCGCCGCCGCGGTCATGACGTAGGTCGGATAGAGCAGCGACTCGACCTCCCGGTGCATGTCGAACTTCACGATCAGGCGCAGCAGCATCCAGGGAATCAGGAATCCTTTGAGGACCAGGCTAATGAGCGCCGACGTGTAGAGATGCGGATTTTGCTGGGTATAGGCGCATAGCGCGGTGGTCGCCGCCAGCAGCAGGCCCTGCCAGGCGAACACGGCCACCAGGCTGGACAGGCGTTTCTGCGCCAGCATGAGAAACGAAGTGAAGACCACCAGCGCGGCGATGAACAGGATGGCCTGTTCGTATAGCGAATGATTCGTCAATACATTCATTGTCCGATTTCCAGAATGATGTGGCTGAGCATGCCCAAGAGGCTCAGGAGATAAGCGAAGCCGAGAAATTCCTGCACCCGGAACAGGCGCATCTTGGCGAACACGGTTTCGGCGGCGGCCAGCAATGCGCCAAGCCCGAAGAGCTTGAGCAGGATGGCCGCCAAGCCCGATCCGAGCGACGCCAGCGACAGGTCCTCGGCGATGCCCCAAGGGAAGAAAATATTGGCGATGAGGACGCCGTACAGCATCAGGCGGATTTCGCCCGCCCATTCGATCAGGGCCAGGTACTTGCCGCTGTATTCCAGAACCATGGCCTCGTGGATCATAGTGAGCTCCAGGTGAGTGGTGGGATTGTCCACCGGTACCCGTCCGGTTTCCGCCACCGCCACCAGTACCATTCCGGCCAGGGCGAAGACGAACGAGGGTCGGAGCGCCACGCCGGTGTCCAGCACGTAATCGATGGCGCTGGCGAGATTGGTGGTGTTGGCGCTCATGGCCAGGGCGAAGATCGCCATCAGCATGGCCGGTTCGCTGAGCGAGGCGATGGTGACTTCCCGCGAGGACCCCATGCCGCCGAAGGCCGTGCCCACGTCCATGCCGGCCAGAACCAGGAAGAACCTGCCCAGGGCGAGAAAGCCCGCCAGCGCGATCACATCGGCAATGGACGCGGTCGGCAGGTGCACGGCGAAGAACGGCACCACCGCCGCGGCCAGCACCGCCGAGGCGAACACGATATAAGGTGCCGCCTCGAACAGCCAGGACGCCTGTTCGGCCACCACCGGCTGCTTCCGCAACAGCTTGGCCAGTTCCCGGTAGGGTTGCAGCAGCGAAGGCGCCTTGCGGTTCTGCAAACGGCACTTGACCATTTTTGTCCAGCCAGCCAAGAGCGGCGCGGCCAAGATGAATAAAATCGGTTCGACTAAGGCGATCAATCCGCTCATCCGCTCACGACTCCCAACAGCAACAGCAAAGTGAAAAAGGAATAGGCAATGTAGAGTCGAACGCTTCCCGTCTGAATCAAGGCCACCCGCCGCGCCAGCGCCTCCACTCCGCGCGCCGCCGGTGCATACAGACCGTACCAGGAGCGGTCCTCCACTTCGAGGGCGTAGTGGACCGGCGTGTTTTCCAGCGCCTCCGCGCCCCCTGTCCGGATCGTCTCCCTGACCGCCCATATCGGCGCGAAGATGCGGCGGATCGGCTGACTGAACGCGGTGGAGGTGTACTGTGTGCGCGGGCTAAGCCCTCCGAACCCGCAGTCCCAAGGCCGGCTGCGCCGGACTTCGGCGACGGCCAGGCGCCCGATCAGATAGCGGGCGGTCCACCAGGCCAGTCCCAGCCCCAATACCACCAGCAACGCCGAATACGAGGCCACTGTCCGGCTCCCCGGCGTCAGCCAGATCCAGCCTTCGCCCGAAGCGCTCGGCAGCGTTTGCCCGAGCAGCAGTTGACTGACCGGCTCCAGCATTCGGATGATCGGCGTGGGCAGCACGCCCAGCAGCACACACAGTCCCGCCAAGAGCGCGGGGCCGGCGAGCATGCCGGGATGCGCCGCTTCGCGCGCGCGGGCGGCGTGCCTGCCCCGTGGAAGCCCCAGGAAGCCGATGCCGTAGAATTTCGCGAAGGTCGCCGCGGCCATCGCGCCGGTAAAGGCGAGCACCGCCGCCGTGACCGGAATCACGCTGCGCAGGATGCCGCTTTCCAGCGAGGACGACTGCAAGGCGGCCTGAAACGTGAGCCATTCGGACACGAAGCCGTTAAACGGCGGCAGGGCCGAGATCGCGAGGCAGCCGATGAGCGCCAGCACGGCGGTTTTCGGCATGCGCTTGACGAGACCTCCCAAGTGCTCCAGATCGTGCTCGTGGGTCTGGTGCAACACCGAACCCGCGGTGAGAAACAGCAGATTCTTGAACACCGAGTGGTTGAGCGAGTGGTAGAGCGCGGCCAAGAGGCCGATGACGCCCAGTTCGCCGTGTCCAGTGCCGAGAAAGATCATCGACAAACCCAGCCCCATGGCGATGATGCCGATGTTCTCGATGGAGCTGTAGGCCAGGAGCCGCTTGATCTCGTTTTGCTGGAAGGCATACAGCACCCCCAGCACGGCAGAGGCGGTGCCGAGGATCAGCACGGCGACGCCCCACTGCCATTGAACATCCCCGAGCAGATCGAACCCGAATCGCATGAGGCCGTAGATCGCCACCTTGAGCATCACGCCGCTCATCAGGGCCGAAATATGGGAAGGCGCTACCGGATGAGCTTCCGGCAGCCAGGCATGCAAGGGCACCAGGCCGGCTTTCATGCCGAAGCCCATCAGGGCCAGCAGAAAAGCTGCCGTACCCCAGCCGGCCGTGAGATGCGTGTAGCGGAAGACATCGAAGCTGTAACTGTGGGCGAAACCCGCCAGCACGCCGAAACCGAGAATGATCGCGATGGCGCCGATCTCGGCCATCAGCAGGTACAGGAACGCCGCGCGCCGGTTGGCCGCGCGTTCATGCTGGAAAGCCACCAGAAAATAACTGGAGACCGACATCAGCTCCCAGGCGATGACGAAGAAGAATGCATCATCGGCCAGGAGCACCAGCTCCATGCCGGCGACGAAAAGACCGGTACAGAGACCGAGCAGCCAAAGCGGGTGCTCGGTTTGCCGGTACTCGCGGACGTAACCGGGTCCATAGAGACTCGCCGCGATGACGCCGAGGCCGATGATCAAGAGAAAAAATCCCGATAGCGCGTCGAGCCGCACGTGCCAGTGCAGCCAGGGCAAGCCGAACGGCAGTTGGTCCACCGTGACGCCTTGGCCGAGCAAGGCGGAAATCCCGCCGATCAAGGCGGCGAGGCCGGACAGCGCCAGCAGCCCGAACACGCCTTTTTGCAGCAAGCGAGGATACACAGGCGCGGCGAACAAGCGTTCGGACCGCGCCGGCCATTCTTTCAGACCGGCGAGCGGAGCCAGCCGGTTCGCGGCGCGTTCCAATATCATCCGGTGCTCGGAAAACAGGGCCAGAGCGCCCGACAACAGGGCGCACTGAACCGAGAGGTAGGCCAGGAACAAAGACATGGTTCGACTCCTCGGGCTTCAACCGTGCTTGGAGGTTTTGAGGCTAAACCGTTGAGTCGCACGCTCTCCTTCGTCCGTTTTCCGCCGGCGCGCGGCGAGAGGATGATTCGAATAGGGCTGGTGGTTTTCCAAGCCGCGAATCTCGCAGCGGCCGCCCCGGTCTTGATAGTCGTGGCGGAAGTGGTCGATGAACTCCATGACCGTATGGTCGATGAGATAGGCATTTGACAAGTCGAAAATCACCGTTTGCCCCTCAGGCAAGGTCGACAACTCGCTTTTCAGCCCGATGAAATTGGAGAAAACGGCCGATCCATTGATGCGGATGTGATGAACGCCGGGAGAGGTTTGCATGAGCGTGTAGTTGATCCTGAGCAGGTTCTTGAAGTCCACACCGCGAAGAATGTGGACCATCAGCTTCGCCACGATGCCGATGAATACGCCGACTAATAGATCGGTGGCCAGAACGCCCACAATCGTGATGCAGAAGAGCGCCAGTTGCTCTTTGCCGATATCCATGGTCTTGACGAATTCCCTGGGCGAGGCCAGGCGGAAACCCGTGTAGACCAGTAGCGCCGCCAGCGAGGCCAGCGGGATTTCGTGAATGAGTCTGGGAAAGAACAGCACGAATAACGCCAGGAACAGGCCGTGGAAGAAATTCGCCCAGGCCGTCTTGGCACCGTTATGGACGTTGGCCGAGGAACGGACGATCTCGGCGATCATCGGAAGCCCCCCGACTGCGCTCGACAAAAGATTTCCCACCCCCACCGCAGTGAGGTCGCGGTTCAGATCCGAATAGCGCTTGTAAGAATCGAGCTTGTCCACCGCAGCGGCGCTCAGCAGCGATTCGAGACTCCCGACCAGGCAGATCGATACCGCCGCCCCCCAGAACTCGACTGTCGCGATTTTGGAGAAATCCGGAAAATAGAAGCTTGCCAGCACATTTTCCGGAATCGACACCAGGAATTTCGGCCCCACCGTAAATTCGTGGCGCGGCAGGAATTCCTCCTGCGGCAGAAACAAATACACGTGCTTATGGTCGAGGTCAAAGACCTGACCCAGAGCCATGCCGACGACGACCACGATCAGGGGGGCCGGGACCATCTTGAGATACGGATTTCTGACCCAGGACCAGATCATCAAAATAACCAGCCCCAGCAATCCGATCAGGGCTATTTCAGGGTTGGCGTTCATCACGCTGCGCGGAATCTCGGCGATGGCGGAGAGAATTTCACCGCCTTCCGGCCTCACCCCGAGCATGACATGGACTTGCTTGGCCATAATGATGATCCCAATGGCGGCCAGCATGCCGTGCACCACCGAAGCCGGGAAATAGGCGTTGAGCTTGCCGGCTTTGAAGATCCCCATCAGGATTTGCAGCACGCTCGCCACCACGATGGCGGCTAGGGTATGGCGGTAACCCGCCATGGCGTTCCCCTGCCCCAGGGACTGCACCGCCGAGAGAATCACGACGATCAATCCGGCCGCGGGGCCGTTGATCGTGACATGAGAGCCGTTGATCCTGGACACGATTACCCCGCCGATTACGGCACTGATGATCCCGGCCATAGGCGGAAAACCCGAGGCCATGGCGATACCGAGACACAGCGGCAGAGCGATCAGAAACACCAGAAAGCCGGAGACGAGATCCGATCGCCAATGGTCCAGAAGACCCGGTAGTCCGGCTCGAGGCACCCGGCGCAATGTATGTACTGAAGCCATAGTCGTCCTCGCAGAGTTGTACTGACCCTGCCGAAGCGACTTCCGTGCCAAACCTGCTATTTTTCTAGGTTATTGATTACGAAATTGGTTTTGTACTTTGGCAAGGCTGCCAGACTCGGACCGGTTCAAGATCACCGGTGGAACCGGCTTATCCAAACCATCCATGGATGATATTTCCAATCATCGAGGATCAAGCCAATGCGCGGCAGAGGAGTACTGTCAAGGACAATCAATCGGCTAGGAATCGACGCAAGTTCCGGTTCTTGCATAATCCCGATGCTCAGCACACGTTAAAGCCCACAGCCGTCGTCACTAATACCGGACGAGTTCTTCACGTGCTAGAGTCGTTTATGTTTCTTCTCTTTCCGGTCTTATTCCCATGTACCACGCCAAAATGGTGGCGGTCGTCCAGCAGAT
>NZ_JBDIVO010000132.1:0-11650 GCF_039794385.1 Methylocaldum sp.
TAGAGCGTTTTTCATCCCGGTGTACGGATTTGTGTAGGGCGGGAAGAACGTAGGTCGGCAATCCCTTGCCGACAAAGCCCTTTGCCGAGCCGGTACTTGAATCATCGTCTGTCGTTGTCGAGTGGATTGGCACTAACCCATTCGTTCATAACGATCCACGGTATGCCCCGGTAGGTAACTACATGTTCACTACTGTAGATGAGTGGGTCAGACGAGATGCCTAACACTTCGCTCGAGAGGGACGCTCCGCCAGCAAGCTTCGCTTGCTGTCTCCGCGCCCCTCAACTCAAACGTTGGGCATCACTGAATGCGCTGTGATACTTACAACGATCTGCATCAGGTAGTCGCTGCTAGGACGGCTTCTGCAACCGGCGTTGTCGTGATTGATGGTGCCAGTTGTTCGGGAAAATCTACGGCCACCATGCATCTGGCACGTGACCTAAACGGATTCCGAGTGAGTGCGGACAGCTATGTCGAAGCGGGACGAGGTGGTTCCTTCGTCGGTCGGCTGGCGCTCGAATTCTTAAGAGACGATATCGAGCGACTCCAGAAGTACTTTCGTCTCGTATTCTTCGAGGGGATCTGTGCGCGAGATATTCTTGGCGAAATAGGCGTTAAGCCAATAATGTCGATCTACGTTCAGACGATCGCAACCAGCGGTCTTTGGCATTTCCAGTTCCATCTTGAGGACTTCATGAACGGGGCTGAAAATCGAGAAGAGGAGCCCTCCCGCAGTGACTACGAATATCACGCCCGAGTGCGGCCTTACGAGAACGCGGATGTAACGTATGTGCGCGTGGCTGACTGATGTGACGCCCAATCGGGTAACCGGGGGTTTCTAACCCCCAGCTTGTGTATGCTGCATGAGATTTAGCGTAATGCGCCGAATGGGTTTCAAACCCGCTCGCCCACATCGATATCGGATTCCACCCCACCCGCCCAATTTAACGGATACACACCTCGTTCGACGTACCGGTGAAACGTCGAATACGGCCACTCCGACACGCATTGGACATAACCGTGTTTCACCGGATTGATGTGGCAATAATCCACATGCGCCGCATAATCCGCGTCATCGCGAATGGCGTGCTCCCAAAACCGGCGTTGCCATATCCCACGTTCGCCACGGGCAATGCGGACCTTTGAGCGCCGTTCGGTCGATGGCAAGGCTTTAGAGAAGCCTTGTTTGATCAACCGCCATCGATTGGTGAAATCGTCATCGCCGGGCGGCAGCGTCCACACGCCGTGCAGGTGATCCGGCAAGACTACCCAGGCGTCGATATGGAATGGCCGCTTGATCCGAACCTCCCGCACCACGGTTCGAAGCACGTCGATATGCCGGACGAGCCGATCATTCGGGTAACGTTCGAGCAGATTGACGGTGAAGAAATAGGTTCCGCCGGGTACGCGGTCAATTCCGTTAAGTTAAGCCGTCATTCCGGCAGGGATTGCCGGAATCCAGAGCACAGGGAAGTGACACGCCTCTGCCATCCATGGCTTCTGGACCCCGGCATTCCCTGCCGGGGTGGCGTCATTCGCCTTAACTTAACGGCATTGGGTACGCGGTAGCGTCGATAATCGGGCATCGGGACTCATCATCCGAAAAGCCAATAACCCAGGGAACAATAGCAGACCGTGGGAACATCGGATTTACGATGGCTTTTCCAATCATCGCTTCTGCGGCGCAATAGGCGGGACCGCTATTGCGCCCTACTCGCCGGCGTTAGAGATACAACGGAGAACGGGCTGTACGCCACGCCACACTTGACTTTTCGCCATTCCGGGTTGCCTTATCTTTTTCCAATCGGCACAATGTAAAACCCGACGATTCCGGGGGCTACTCGATTTACTCGCCCGCCATCCTCGTCTCACGCCTCGCAAGAAGCCGCTTAGCCCCGCTTTCGTCTGCACTGCTATGCCACAGAATATGCGCCAGAATGCACTCAATCCAGGCTATCGCCTGCAGTGGTTTTCCATAGAACAAGTTCTGGGTCAGGGCAACTTCGGAATCACCTATCTCGCCCACGACTCCATTCTTGAGCGTCACGTTGCCATCAAAGAATATCTCCCGGTAAAGCTTGCCGTTCGAGACGGCGCCGCTTTGATCCGGCCGGCAACGGAGGATTGCGGCGAGCAGTATCTCGCGGGACTGGAGCTTTTCATCAACGAGGCGCGCATGCTGGCGAAGGTGGAGCATCCCAACATCGTCCGGGTGCTCAACGTTTTCGTCGCCAATAATTCCGCCTACATGGTGATGAGCTACGAGGAGGGCGAAAGCCTGCACGCCGTCCTCGAGCGCCGCAGGACCCTGGAGCAAGGCGAACTCCTCAGGTTCTTGATCCCTATCCTGAATGGCCTGGAGAAAATACATAACGCCGGCTTTATCCATTGCGACATCACGCCGGCCAATATCTTGCTCCGGAAGGACGGGAGTCCCGTGCTGCTGGACTTCGGGTCTGCGCGTCAGTCGCTGGGAGAAAAAACACAGGCCCTCCCCAGCATGCTTTCCCCCGGCTACGCCGCCATTGAACAGTACTATGGGAAAGGCGATCAGCTGGGGCCATGGACCGATATCTACGGCCTTGGTGCGACGCTCTATCGGAGCATCGCGGGCATTGCCCCGCCCGATGCGCTCGAACGCAGCCAGAGCATCATCTTGGCCTCGAAAGAAATTTTCGTTTCCGCCAAACAGGTCGGCGGACCTCGCTACAGCGAAGGCTTGCTTCGCGCGGTCGACCACGCCCTGAGCTTGAATCCGCCTAAGCGCCCGCAGAGTATCGCCGCATGGCGGCGGGAATTTTCCCTGGCGCCGGAGCTTCCCGTCGAAGATGCGCCTGCGCCTAAGCAGCCGGAGGTGAAAGCCGAAACCGTGGCCGCCAACCCGGCCGATGCGCCGGCGCGCCGGCCGACATCCGATGCCGCTCGCTCGCGCATTCCGGCCATCTCGGCAATCGTGCTGATCGTCGCCGCCGGACTCGTTTGGCTGAGTCGCGGCCTATTCTCGGAGCACGAGCAAGCAACCGCATCGTCGGACGCCGAGCAAACCGTTCGCGAAAACGATCCGGCCGGTATTGATCAATTTGCGGAAAGCGCGCCGCAAAAGATCGCTCCGGCCACTCCGCCTTCGCCGCCCGAGGAATCGACTGTCGAAAAAAATGCCGGTGCCCAAGCGGGCTCCGAGCAGCACGCGGCTGAGATCGACGCGCTGTTCGAGCTATTGGCTCGGGCCGGCGAGGACATCAGGGCGGGCCGCCTCATCAGCCCCAAAGACAACAATGCCCTCGCCAAATATCGCTCGGTGCTCGCGTTAGATCCCAACCAGCCGCAGGCAAAGCAAGGCATCCAAGAAATCGTCGATCGGTTCGCCCAGCCGGCCCGCGAAGCCATGGACCGCCGGGACTGGAAGCTTGCGCAGACGCGTATCGACGAAGTCGCCATTGTTCTGCCGGAAGCCGAAAGCTTGCGCCAAGAGCTCGACACCCGCAGAGCCGAAGCCGAAAAGGGGCGCTCGAAAGCCAGTGCCGAACAAAAGTCCGCCGAGCAGACTGCGGCGATTTCTCCCGATCACAAGCAAGCCGCTCAATCGCCGAGTGCTCCAAAAACCCCTGAAGCACAGGGTGATGCCGAGATATCCGACGCGGAGGAAAGCGACCGGCGCAAGCAAGCCGCCGGCAGAACCGTCGGACGCGCATGGCGAGCCCTCAATCGAGAAGAATGGGATAAGGCGCAAGTCTATATCGATCAAGCCGCGGCGACGCTGGGCGATACCGAAGAGGTGCAAACCCTCAGGCGACAACTGATTTCGCGCAAAGCCCAGGCCGCCCAAGCAAAAGAGACCACGGCGGAGGGTGCTCAGGCGACGAATGCAGGAGCAGCCGAACAACCGGCTCCGGTAGCGGATAAAACAGCGGTCAAGATCGAAAGCGCCAGGTCGGCTCCACATCAGGTCAGCCCCGGCGAACGGGTGGAATTCATCACGACGTATGAGTTGACGCTTCCCGCCGGCACCCGAGATGCGGAAGTCGAACTCAGCTGGGTGCTGAAAGCGGGCGGCAGGCAAATCGGCCAGGAAGGCTCCGATTTCAAGCTGGCCAGAACCGGTACCAACACGGCCACGAATGAACTGACCGTCCCTTCGTATATGAAGTCCGGCACCTACACGGTCGAACATAGAGTGCGCGCCGGCGATAGCAGGGCCGTCGCCAGGTCGCACTTTTCCGTCGTTCGCAAGCCTCGACAACGGTCGGACGAAGCCGCGCCAAGCGATGCCCAGCAAGGCGAGTAGGAGGGGCCGGCCGCCTGCCCTCTCGGTAAGAACATCCGAATCGAACAACAAAAGCCCCGCCCTTCACGCTATTTCCGTTCACGATCTCCGAAAAAGCGTCCGCCGCGGCCAGAACGACCTTCGGTCACTCGCTCACGGCCGCTTCGGGTCGCCGTCGTCAAACTCCGAAACTTGTCGGAAACTTGGGCACCCGTTCCCGCTCATATTGGAGGCAGGAGCCGTAACCGGCAATTCGGACCGCCCTGTTACAATCCTATAATTGTGATTCCGTGTTACGCCTTGAGGAGAAATAACGTTGCCGACTTTCGTCCCTGGACAGCGCTGGATTAGCGAGACCGAGCCCGAGCCCGAGCTGGGCTTGGGCATTGTGTTGAACGTCGAAAACAACCGTGTGACTCTGCTCTTTATCGCCAGCAGCGAACGCCGCACTTATGCGGTCGACAACTCGCCGTTGACGCGGGTGAGATTTTCCAAGGGCGATTCCATCGAAAGCGCGGACGGCTGGAAACTCAAGGTTACGGAAGTACGGGAAAAAAATGGCCTGATCACGTACGAAGGCGTGGCCGAGGACGGCACTTCGCGAACCCTGGACGAAGTCGATCTCAACCATTTCATGCAGTTCAACAAGCCTCAGGATCGGCTTTTCACCGGCCAACTCGACCCTTCCGGGCTGTTTCGATTGCGCTATGAAACGCTGCGAAGAATCGGCCAACTCGAGCAGTCTCCGGTGCGAGGCTTGTTCGGCGGGCGCACCAGCATCATTCCGCACCAGATATACATCGCCCACGAAGTCGCTCATCGCCAAGCTCCGCGCGTATTGCTGGCCGACGAGGTCGGGCTCGGCAAAACCATCGAAGCGGGATTGATCATCCACCATCAGCTATTGACCGGACGCGCCGAGCGCATCCTTATCATCGTGCCGGAGCCCTTGCTGCATCAATGGCTGGTGGAGATGCTGAGGCGCTTCAATTTGCGCTTCGCCCTGTTCGACGAGGAACGTTTCTGGCAAGTCGAAGACGGCAATCCCTTTCTGAGCGAACAACTGGTACTGTGCAGCCTCGATTTCTTCATGGACGACGAAGAACGCCAGGAAGCCGCGCTCGCCGCCGGGTGGGACATGTGCGTGGTCGACGAGGCGCACCACCTGCAATGGTCGGAACAGAAAGCCAGTCCGGAATACCAGTTTGTCGAGCAATTGGGCCGATCGGTGCCGAGCCTCCTGCTTTTGACGGCGACACCGGAGCAGCTCGGCAAGCGCAGCCATTTCGCCCGCTTGCGCCTGCTCGACCCCGACCGCTTCTACAGCTACGACCGGTTCCAGTTCGAGGAAATGCAGTACGAATCGCTGGCCGACGTGATCAACCATCTGCTGGACGATCCGGAGCTCGACCGGGAGACCCTGAGCCAACTGAAATCCCTCATCTCGCAGGATTTGGCGGACGATTTACTGGACCGGCTGGACGATCCGGAACGCACGGAGAATGCGCGCAGCGAGCTGATTCAGCTCCTTCTGGACCGCCACGGCACGGGCCGGGTCCTGTTCCGCAATACCCGGGCCACGGTCAAGGGTTTTCCCGGGCGGGAGCTGATCGCTCATCCCCTGCCGCTGCCCGAGGCCTACAGCCGGCTGCTGACCGAGACTCAACCCCAGATCGAGGACCTTCTGCACCCGGAAACCCTGTACGCCCGGTGTCGCAAGGATGACGCCGAGTGGTGGCGTCTGGACAGCCGGGTGGAGTGGCTGGTCGAAACCATAAAGAATCTCAAGTCGGCCAAGGTGCTGGTAATTTGCGCAAAAGCCAAAACCGCGACCGATTTGGAGGACGCGCTTCGAGTCCGGGGCGTGCGCGCGGCGGTTTTCCACGAACAGATGAGCATCGTCGCCCGCGACCGGGCAGCGGCGTGGTTCGCCGATACCGAGAACGGCGCTCAGGCGCTGGTATGCTCGGAAATCGGCAGCGAAGGACGAAATTTTCAATTCGCCCATCATCTGGTGATGTTCGATTTGCCGCTCAACCCCGATCTGCTGGAGCAGCGAATCGGCCGCCTCGACCGCATTGGGCAGTCCGAAACCATTCGCATACACGTCGCGTATTTCGAGCGCAGTGCTCAAAGCGTCTTGTTCCGCTGGTATAACGAGGGACTGAATGCGTTCAGCCAGCCCAGCCCGGCGGGACTTCCCGTGTTCGGCCGACTCGGAGGACAGCTTGCCGCCTTGTTGCAGGCGCCCGATCCCGAAGGCGAAATGAAACTGGTCGAGCGGGCTCGGAAGCTGGCCGATGCGATCCAGGAGGAATTGCATCAGGGCCGTGATCGGCTTCTGGAACTGAACTCGTGCCGCAGGGACGCCGCGGAGCGGCTGGTCCGGCTCATCGAAGAAACGGATCGCGAAAACGATCTCTGGCCTTATTTGGAAGATGTGTTCGACGCTTACGGGGTTGCCGTCGAGGAACATTCGGATCATTGCCACATCCTCAGGCCCGGCGAGCACATGCGCACCCAGTTCCCGGAATTGCCCGAAGACGGCGTGACGGTCACGCTGGACCGGAGTATCGGTCTGGCGCGAGAGGACATGCTGTTCCTGACTTGGGAGCACCCGATGGTTCGGGGCGCCATGGACCTCATCCTCAACAGCGAGCACGGCAACGCCGCGCTGAGTCTGGTCCGGAACCCCGAACTGGAGGCCGGGCAACTGCTGCTCGAAACCGTCTATCTGGTCGAATGCACCGCACCGAAGCGCTTGCAGATCGGCCGATTCTTTCCGCCCACGGTGCTGCGCTTCCTATTCGACCAGGACGGCAACGATCTCAGTGTCCTACCCTTCGAAAGTCTTGCCGAACAGCCCCAGCAGTTCGATCGCGAGCACGCGCTGGGACTGGTTAAAAGCCGACAAAAGCTCATCAATCGGTTAATCCAGAATGCCGAAAAGAAGGCGCGAGCGCAGATGCCCGGCGTCATCGGCGAAAGTGCAAAAAGAATGCTCGATACGATGACGACCGAGCTCAAGCGCCTTGCAGCCCTGCGGCGGGTCAATCCGAACGTGCGCCAGGAAGAGCTGGATCAGCTCAAGGAGAACGCCATCGAGATGAACAATTGCATCCAAGGAGCGCATTTGCGCTTGGATTCCGTACGCCTTCTGATCACGGTCTGAGGGCTTTGGCCGGATGCGCCGCTAATCAACGGAAAAAGCCTCCGCATTCGGCCTTCGCTCGGACCGAAACCTTCCATCGCGACAAGCACTTGCACGAAAATCCCGGCTGATGCCTGCTATGGGATATCGGTGAAATTTCGCCATTCGCTGCCATACTTCTAAAGCCCCATCCCTTTTCAATTCCAGGACAGGTTTATGATCGAAGATCTCAAAGGCAGCGAATCGTGGCGCATGTTCAGAATCATCAGCGAGTTCACCGAAGGCTTCGACAAGCTTTCCGACATTCGCTTTGCCGTATCGATTTTCGGCTCCACCCGGATCAAGCCGAGCAGCCCGTACTATCAGGCCGCACAAACCGTGGCCGAGGTTCTCGCGAGCCACGGCTACGCGATCATCAGCGGCGGCGGACTGGGCATCATGGAGGCTGCCAATAAAGGCGCCCGTCTCAAGAAAGCGCGCTCGATCGGACTCAACATCGCCGGCGAAGAGAAATCGAATTCTTATCAAAACCTCAGGCTGGAATTTCGCTACTTTTTCGTGCGTAAACTCATGTTCGTGAAACATTCCATGGGCTATGTCTGCTTTCCCGGCGGATTCAATACCCTGGACGAACTGTTCGAAGCGCTCACTCTGATGCAAACGCACAAAATCCATCCCGTGCCTTTGATTTTGTTCGGTTCGGATTATTGGAAAGGACTGATCGATTGGATCAATAACACGGTCCTCGCCAATCAACTGGTCGACAAAGCCGATTTGACCCAAATCTCGATTACTGACGATCCCCTGGAAGTCGTCGACATCATGAACAAACACCGCGAATGGAAGCTCAAAAAGATTGTCGAGGCGACATCCGCCGCGTCTCCGGAAAGCTGACGACCGTGCCGTGATCGCTCTCGCCGGTCAGTTTTCGCGCCTGACTTCGATATAGCGAAAAACCGATAACGCGATGATGCCAAGCTGAAGCCGATCATGCGACCGGCGTCGGCACGTTGAAGCAAACGGCGGTGGAATGGAGCCGAAAGATCAACCCGCAGCTCGTGATCGGCATCCGCCGCGGCGAACAGGGCGGCCATTCCACCTCCATCCGGTTTTGCCGACGACACCGGACTGGATTCCGTGTCCTCATCCCCCTCCGCATTCCCATCGCCCGTCTTGCAGCGGTCTATGCCGCGCTGGCAGTACGACGCCAGTCGGCAGTCATCTGACGAAGAGTTCACTCGTTGCCCTTTGGCAGAATCTGATATGTGGCGAACATGCCGGCATCGATGTGATCCGCCACATGGCAGTGGAATAGCCATTCACCGGGGTTGTCGGCTTTCATGTCGGCGGTCACCATGCCGGCCGGGAGCAATTGAACGACATCCGTCCGTTGCGCGGCCGAGCGGCGGCCGATCGTGACGGTCTTTCCGTGCCAGTGCGGCGTGTGCAGGTCCACCTCATTGCCCATCCCGAGCAAGTGCCAGCGCACCTTTTCGCCGTCGCGCATCGTCAATCCTTTCAGGTTGCCGAAGATGTACCCGTTGATGCTGTGCATCAGGCCCGGCTCCTCCCCACCGAGTTTGTCGAAGATAAAGTAAGCGGTCACGAACTCCTGATCGACGTCTTTCGGGCGGCCGTCGCGGCGGGCCTCGCCCTTGCGGGTGACGATGATTGGACCCAACAGCCCCTTGTTGGTATCCGTGGGTTCGCCGATATGGGAGTGATACCACCAGACCTTGGAGCTGAGTTCGCTGCCCGCCGGGCCACTGTCTCCGTCCGCAATCCAGGTGTAGTCGAAGCACTGACCCGGCATGACTTCGGCCCCGCTGCCGGGCTCGGCGCCGGAATTCGCTCCGAAGTAATGGGCCCCTTCCTGATCCTTGGTATAGCGCAGGCCGTGGGGGTGCATGCCGGCGGCTCCCTGAGTGCGGTTGCAAAAGCGGACGTTGATCGTGTCTCCGACTTCCGCGCGGATGATCGGTCCCAGGATGCCCAGCCACTCCGGCTGCGGCACCGGACTTTTGAAGCCGGCGTCCCGATACTGGATGAACCGGGTGACCGGAAAGCTGTGACTGTTGGTCCATGGCTCCGGTATCTCGCAGGGCGCAGCATCGGGATGACAGTGGACCAGATTTTTCCCTGACGGCGCGAAATCCCAGATACCGTCTTCGGCAGCAATAAAGTACTGACGGGTCTGGGCGAAAGCGGCGGTCGCGATCATCACCACCAACGGAAGCGCAAGGAAGCCTATCGGGTGCATGCAGATGGTTTGGCCATTCATGAATTTTTCTCGGAGGAATCGTTTACGGCAGTAATTGCAGTTCCTATGCGACTTTAATAATAATCATTCTCAATCATATGTTCACCATTTAAATATGCCGCGACGAGCCCCGAATTGTCCATCTTGAGTGGAACGCTCATTTGCTCTGCGCCGTCGGCAATACAGATAGAGTCCACTCCCGCTCAATCCGAGCAGTACCATCCCGAACAAGGCCGTGAATTTGGGACCGTACGTTCCCCACAGCCGACCGCTGTGGAACGGATACAAAAGATGGGTCCAGTGAGAAAAAGGCGTGGCGATCTTGAGCACCCGGCCGCCGGCATCGAGATAAGCCCAGCCGCCGTCACGAAACCGGAACTGCCAAGGCGTGCTTCCGTCCGCCGGGAAATAGATCCGCTCCAGCGGCGCCGCGGGATAGGCGCTGGTGGCGCTGGACACGTGGCGGGCAAGAGTTTTCGTCGTCACCGTCGGCTCGCTGCCGGCAAGCCGGGGCGGCGGGTCCAGCCATTGTTTCAAGGGCCCGGCAAAATTGAGAAGGCTTCCCATAACGGCCAGCACGGCGAGGAAACCACCTACGATCAAACCCAGTCCCCGATGCAGGCCCCGGATCGTGAGCGAGTCCCACCTCCCGGTACGATAGGTCGGGCGCCGTTGCCGGAGCAGGAGGCCGACACCCCAGAGGATGGGAACCAAAACCCCGGCGGCGCTGGCAAGGATTTGCCCGGTCAGTCCCAAGGGCTTGCCGCGATGCAGGGCGTAAAGAAAATCCAGCCCGTCCTGTTCGGCGGCATCGCGCATGGCCAAGGTTTGACCGGTTCCGGGATGGATGAAGGCCAGACGCCGGTCCGGCCCGACCAGTTTGGCCCGGGCGGCGCGCTCCGGAGCCGTAGGCAAATAGAGCACCTCCAGCCGATAGTCCGGATAATCGGCCGCGATGCGCTGCTCCAGGACAGCAGGGGGCAAACCCGCTTCGACCGCCCGGTTCAGGCGATACGGCGACTCCGCGTAGCGAAGCTCGTCGTAGAAGCCCAGCAGGATGCCGGTTGCGGCAATGATCATCAACGGCAGCGCCAAAGCCGTCCCCAGGTAAACATGGGTCTTGAACAGCCATCGAATCATTCTGCACCTTTCGTGGGATTACGCTCTGAAGCCTTGCAAATGCGCTTTGAGCGCTCGAAAGGCGACGCCGCGATCATCGCCCAGCAGGAAGGCGCGGACGCCGCGCTCGCTCCAGTATTCACGCTGCCCCGGCAGACGGGGAACCGCGCAGAAGGCGACGCCATGACTTCGGCAGGATTCGGCGATGCGCTCGATGGCCGCCTGTACCGATGGATGCTGGGGCTGGCCGGGCACGCCGTAAGATTGGGAAAGATCGACGGCGCCTTCGAGCACCAAGTCTATGCCGGGCATGGAGAGGATGTCGTCGATCCGCTCCACGCCCTCGCGGTCCTCGATCATGACCGCGACCAGAATCTCGGCGTTGGCGCACTCGAAATAAGTCGGCAGATCCAGGCGGCCGAATCCGGTCGTTCGTCCGCCGCTGATGCCGCGCGTCCCCAAAGGGTGATAGCGGCTGGCCTTGACGATAGCCTCGGCCTCCGCCGCATTTTTCACATGGGGCACGACGATGCCTTGCGCGCCACAGTCGAGAACGCGCAGGATGACGTCCGCCGCGATGCCGGGCACCCGCACCAGCGGCGTGATGCCGGCGCACTCGGTCGCCCGCACCATGTTTTCCAGCGTTTCCGGATTGGTGGAAACGTGTTCCAGATCGAGGATGACGAAATCGTATCCGGCGTATCCGAGCATCTCCGCCAGGAGCGGCGATGGGATCGAGTTCAGCAGACCGAATACCGTCTCGCCTCCTCTCAAGGCCTGCTTGAGCCTATTGGTTTGCAGCATGGTGATTTTCCTCTAAGGGCAGATAAATGTGGGCCGGATGGGGGTGACGCAG
>NZ_JBDIVO010000133.1:0-11646 GCF_039794385.1 Methylocaldum sp.
CCGGTATCGAGGCGGCCAGCAAAGTCCGCTCCTCGCGGGGACTCCTCGTTCACGTCTTCGGCCGCCTCGCGGCTGCCATGTTCCTGTTGAACCAGTGGCCGGACAGCCCTTAATTCGCATTAAAGCGCGCGAGCGCCTCGTCTTTCTCTTCGGCCGCTGCATAGAGCTGACCCGCATGGAACCGCAGGTTCACGCGCTGCCACTCCTCAAGGACCTTGGCTTCTTTTTCGTACCGGTCGATCAGCTTGGCGGCTTCCAGATACTTTCCCTGATCGGCGATTTTGCGCCAGCCGCTGCCAGGGCGCTGGTCGAAGGTCTCATAACTGAGCTCCAGTTCCTTGGGGCTCTCATTTTTCTCCTGAGCAGGGGCAGCGGAAGAAAAAAGAACGGTGGCAGCCGACAGAAGCATCAAGCCACGCCTCTGCAACGAAAGCCGAATCATTTATGGATCCCTTTGATACAAAAGCGAAAAGAGGCCCTAACCCTGAGCCGCGGCGAGCTCGGCATCCTTGGCTCTGGCTCGCGCCACCGCTGGGCGGGTATTGATGCGGTCGATGTAGGTCTTGATCGTCGGCGATTCCGGCACGAGCTTGAACGCTGTACTCCAGGCGAAGGCGATGCCCCAAAGCACATCCGCGGCGGTGAACCTCTCGCCCAGAATGTAAGGCCCCTTTGCGAGCTGATCGGTCAGCGTTTTTAACATAGTGTCGTAATCGCCGTACGGGGAGGTCGACCGCGGAGCGGCCTCACGCTCCAAGCCTTTGTCCACCATGGCCGGTTCGAAACAGGAACCGTAGAACACCAGCCAGCGTAGATAAGGTCCTCGCAGGGGATCGCCGACGGCGGGCGCGAGTCCCGCCTCCGGATAGAGGTCGGCGAGGTAGATGAAGATTGCCACCTGCTCGGTGATCAGGGCATCGCCATGCAGCAGGGCGGGCACCTTGCTCATGGGATTGATGGCGAGATAGTCGGGCTTGCGCTGCTCGCCCGTTTTCAGGTTAAACACGTGCAGCCGGTAATCGGCGCCGAGTTCCTCGAGCAGGGTTAGGGTGCCGAGAGAACGGGTATTGGGGGCATGAAACAGGGTGACTTGGCGGTTGCCATCCATCATAGGTTTACTCTCGTTCAAAAGACTTCGGCATTGACGACATTCCAGAGGTAAAGCGAGGCCACCGTGCGATAGGGCCGCCAACGCTCCCCCAGAGAAATGAGCTGGCTGGGGGAGGGGACTTCCGGCATCCCGTAGACTCTCGCGATACCTTTTCGGAGCGCGTAGTCGTCGACCGGAAAGACGTCCGTCCGGCCAAGATTGAAGATGAGCAGCATCTCCACCGTCCACCGCCCCACGCCTCGAATCGAGATCAGCCGTCGCACGATCTCGTCGTCGTGCAGCGCAACGATGGCCCTTGCCGTCGGTACGGTACCGTCCAGAGTCTTGGCCGCCAGATCCTTCAGCGCGGCGGTTTTCGCTTTCGACAGGCCCGCCTCCCGCAAAGCCTCGTCGGGGGTATTCAGGAGTTCGCCGGGTTCCGGAATCGTCGTCCCCGGATAAAGTCCCTTCACCCGGTTCAGGATGGTGGCTGCCGCCTTGGGCGTCAGTTGTTGGTAAACGATCGCGCTTAGCAGCGCCGCATAGGGAGAGTGTTCGGCATTCGGCTTGAATGCGATGGGCCGGGACAAGCAATCGACCAGGCGGGGATCGAGGGCTTTAAGGCGCGCCGCCGCACGCCGGAGATCTTGTGCCGACTTGAGTGTCGGCGGCAGAGCCCAAGCGACTCCTTCGGCGGCCAGCATCCGGGATTTGGTCGCCAGTCCGCCCGGCGCCGAAAATCCGCCGGGCTTGCCGCCGGCCGCCAGTACCCGGTGGCAGGGGATGATCAGGGGGATCGGGTTTTTCCCCAGAGCCTGGCCGACGGCCCTCGCCGCACCGGGGCGCGCCAGGGCTTCCGCGATCTCGCCGTATGTCATGGTTCGCCCGGCCGGAATGGCACGAGCGGCTTCATACACTTCCCGTGCAAAGGGTCCCACGCCGTCGAGGTCGACATCGATGTCCCGAAAATCCTCGGCCTCTCCCTCGAAGTGCCTGCGAATTCGCTCGATGATGGCCGCGATCGCGGGCGGCGGAGCGCTAGCCGGGCGCGCGCCGGATTCCCGTGCGAGCCTCGCTTCCGTCGCTTGCGCCGTGTGGTCGGGAAGCTGAAACGAAGTCACTGCCGGCGGGGCGCCTTTGGTCCAGCCGTTGCGCCAGGCGATTCCGCAAGGACCGAGCGGGGTGTCGAAGATGCAGTAGTCGGACGGCTTCATGGGGATTGGTCCTCCGGATCGATGCGGACGGTTCATATCACCATCACGGATTTTTTGGGGGCAGGCTGGTAACGAATTCGATAGCCAAGTCGACATAATGCTGAAGTTGACGATCTTCCGCCAGCCCTTCGTCGGAGATCATGGCCCAGCCTTTCATGGGCTTTCCGGTGATATCCATCGGTTTGACATGGGTTTCCTCGAAAAGCCGGCGGGCCGTATGTTCGCCCACCCGGACGATCAGCCATGATCGATAAATGCCGACACACATGTTGCCGTGCAGCAGCCAGCCGATGCCGCCGAACATGTTCTTGGCCTCGAAGCCGGCACGCTCGGCGAGCATTTCCTCCAAGCGCTGCGACAAGCCCGGATCGCAAGCCATGATCAGTTCCTCCAAAAGTCCGGTTCAGCATTATCGGACGGTACCGGCGGCTCGCACCGGAGCTTGGGATCGACCGGCATGTTTGAAGTCGCTGCCGTATATCCAGCCGATAGCTGCCCCCGCGGCGGCGAATTGGATCAGGTGAAAGGTGCTCTGAACCGTCAGCCAGAGTTCGATGGAAGAGACCTGAATTTTCGCCGCGTTCGCCAAGGTCGACACGCTGAACAGGAACAAGCCCATGAGGCCGCCGAAAGCCAGCCCTGAGCGAATCGGTGTCTTTTCGCAGCCGAAGTACGGGTACAGCAGGGCGATGATCGCGCCCTGGACGAACATCGAAAGTAGACCGAGGGGGATGATCGGTTCGGCACGGTTGTATATGCCCAACTCGTGGTACACATCCTTGAACAGAATGAAGTGCCAGGGGGCGCCGATGGCGAACGAGAGGGCGACATAAGCCAGCACGGCCAACAGAAACTTTTTCGTCATGGAATTCCTCCAAAGCTTAAAATACTTGTTTATCAAAAGCATTTTAGAAACTACTGCAAACGCTTGCGTAACGCAAGCGTTGTTCTGGAGATTTGTCTTGCCCAAACTGTTATGCCATAGCGACAGCTCGCCCTGTCCGCTGGCCCATGCCCTGGACCTTATCGGTGATCGATGGACGCTCTTGATCGTCCGCGACCTGATGTTCCGCAACCTGCACGAATACAAAGATCTCCTCAATTCCTTCGAAGGAATTTCCACCAATATCCTGGCCGACCGGCTTCGCCGCCTGGTTCAGGCGGGCCTGATCAAATCCGTCGCGCACCCGGAAAGCAAAACCCGCAAGCTGTACTACCTGACGCCATCCGGCAAGTCGCTGATCCATGTCATGATCGAAATCGTCAAATGGTCCGATGAGCATGTGGGCACTGCCAAGATTCCGCCCGACGTCGCCGGTCAGTTGGAGGGGAACCGCGACGAATTTGTCAGGAAAGTTCTGGAGAAGCTGGAACGCTGGGAAGCTGAGCACTTGGCCTGAACCGTCTCCCGAGCCAAGCCGGCACTTGGCAAAGGCAATGCCATGTGCGAAAGTACAGCGCTTGCATAATACAAGTATTTAAGCTTGGGGCGCCTCGAAGCGTGGAGCGATGCGCCCCGAAACTATCCCGACCCGCAGCAAGGAGAGACACTATGACCAGCCCTTCCAAGCAGCACGGACACCTTCAGACTGATTGGACAGTTGAGAAAGTCCCCACGGATACACTGGTTAGAACATACATTATGGTCGGCATTATCGTCGCACTATTCGTTGCGATGCTGGTGGCGGCTATTCGGATGACGCCCGCTACTGCGGATGTCCACCTGAATCCCGGCATGTTGATTAAGCCGGTTGTTGCGCTTGCCGGCCTTACAGCCATGGTGACGGTACTGATGGTCGTATACAGAAACCTTGCATTCATCCGTGGCACGGCATCGGAGCGTTACTTCCGGACTTATGCGTCGACTGCGCCAGTGCCCGCCGAATGGATTGAACGTCCTGCCAGAGCGTATATGAACCTCCTGGAACTCCCCGTCCTTTTCTATGTTGTCTGTTTGTTCATGTTGACGACTGGCAAGTTCGACAATGTGCAGGTTGCTTTGGCCTGGATTTTCGTGGCAACGCGCTATGCCCATGCGGTTATCCATATCGGCTTTAATTACGTGCCGGTCCGGTTTGCCGCATTTTTTGCCGGGTTCATCACGCTTACGGTCATCTGGACTCGATTTGCGGCACAGAGCATATGAACCAACTGGGCACGATGTAGAAATACGCGCCGAACCGGAGTGAGCGCCGCCACAAGGACAAGGCCGCTCTTTTACGTTCATGTTTTCCGAGCCACGCCGGGTTAAGCATCATCGGTCTTCTCGGACGCCGCGACGGCCAGCAGGTTGGCGTCGCGAAAAACCCTCCAAGCCCCATCAGCTCCCTTGCGGAGAATGGTTAGCGTGTCGCCGGTCCGCTGTACCGGAACCCCCCCGTTTCGGGGCGTCACGGTAACCGATAGGCAGCTCCAGCAATAAGCCCAATTTTCCGAGATCTCGATCTCCCGAATCTCGCCCTCGACATGCAGGCGGTGGGTTTGCAGCACGTTGCGAAAGCCTTGTTCGAATGCCTGCCGGCCGCACATCGGAGCTTGCCCTGCGACCAGGAAAACGACGTCTTCCGACATGAGGGGCAGAATCTCGGACACCTGGCCGGATGCGGTAGCGCGATGCCAGGTCGTTATCAGTTCGCGTATGGATTGCTCGTCGCGTGTCATGAATGGTTCCTTGCTTTAAAAGCGGTCTGCCTGATCGCTGTCGCTCCTTGCCGGACGACACGGTCAGAGGCTGCGCCCGTCGAAGTGCTTGGTCGAAACTCGTGACCAATCGATGCCTTCGAGACAGCGGGCATTGATGGCCGCCATGGCGCGGCCCGAGGGGTCGGTGCCTTCGCCAAAGGTATGAATTCCGCAGCGGGCGCAGAATCGGTGTTTGATCCGGCCGGTATGGAACGTGTACGTGGAGAGATTTTGTTCCGGTGTCAACAGGCGAAGTTGCTGCCGCGGCACGAACCAGAGCAGCGAGCCGCGTTTGCTGCAGATGGAACAATTGCACTCGATGACGTGTTCGATATCGCCTTCGACCTCGAAACCGATTTGCCCACAGTGGCAGCTACCTTGGTAGACCATCGTTTCATTCCTTCTTGAAAGCCAGCGCCCGCCGGGCGATCTCGGATGGCTCGACATCCTCCACATGGGTCGCTATCAGCCAGTGGTTGCCGGCCGGGTCTTGGACGCCTGCCATACGGTCGCCCCAGAACTGATCGCCCGGTGCCATGAACGACGTCGCACCGGCATCCAGTGCCGCGCGATAGGTCGCATCCGTGTCGGGTACATAGAGATGAAGCAGTGCCGGTATACAAGGACGTCGTTCCATCGCCTCGCCCATCATCACGATCGAATCTCCGATTTTGACCTCGGCATGCATGACGCGCCCCTCGGCGTCATGAATTCTGATGCACTCGATGGCTCCGAATGCGGTCTTGAGGAATTCGATCAGCCGGGGGACGCCTTCCACGACTACAAAAGGCGTCACGGTATGAAAGCCGTCGGGAATCGGTTTAACGGTCATCTCTATCTCCTTCGCGAAATGGGTTCAGATTATCCAAAATGGTTCTTTTTCAGTGCGTGCGTGATGTTTGCCGGTCCCCTCCCTCTTTCCAAATGCGCGGAGGCTAATCGTCGAGCCCCGTACCATCAGTGTCATCGACAACCCGGCCAGCCACCCCGCTGCTGCTCACGGCGACACGGATGTTCTCGGGCAGACGTATGGACGTTCCGACTCCGGATATCTGGATGGATTGCACGGTCGCACCGGATAAAACGGTAATCCTGTGATTGACTCCGCTAACCCACAATGTCCTGATGGCGCTCCCGGAAGGCACCCGAACGGTATTGCCGTCTCCCGAGACGTAGAGGTCGAACAGGCTTGGATGTGAGGCCGATATGTCTTGTCTTGCTCCGGACACCTTGACTGTCGCAATGTCGCCGTTTCCTGCCGTGCCGACCAAGGATTTGTCGGCGCAAGCGGACGCGATAGCCGCAAGCGCAGCCGTGACAACGAACCTTGCAAGACGATGCAACCTCATAACGAATCTCCGTGATTAAAACAAAGGGGTCGGAATATCGCCCCACACGACGTGGGCAGGGGGCGTTTCGATGGCGGTAACCTTGCCGGCGGCGATGTCGACTTCGACCAACAGCAACGGATCGACACCATAGGCCGATCGAACGATGTCCGTCCCGGCCGCGCGCTTCTCATGGATGCGCGCTTGGCTGAACAGGATCTTGTAGTAACGTCTGTCGAAGTTCGCCGGCGTGTGGTGGCCTCCTCGCCCCGGCTCGAGGTCGATCGGCAAGTCGGCCAGGTGCCAATCCCGAGGTACCACATGGACCACCAGCGGATCCGCGCCAAAGCGCGCCAGCAGCTGCGGAACCTCTGAGTTCTTGAGTGCGGTACGATAGGCCGCGAGCAGTTCCTCCTCGCTGAGCGGAGCAGGCGACAACACGGCGGCGCGGTTTGGGTAAACCGCCGTGATTTCCGATAGCGTATATTCCCGCAAACCGAATCCGATGAGCAAGGCAGCGATGATGCTCGCGACGGCGCCCAATGCACCGAGTCCGATCCGGGGATGTCCGCCGCGATCCGCGGAATGCGGAATGAAAGGCAGAATCGGCGGGGTGCGGGCTTGGTAATCCCGGTAGGCTTGGCCGAACTCCGCTTCGCAGCGCCGCTCTTCCAGGGCGGCGAGATAGCGATACATGAACAGCATCGCCACGTATGCGATCAAGACGAGAAAGCGCGGCCACATCAGCAGGGTGCCCAGTCCAAGCAGCGCCAGCGCGGTATATTGCGGGTGACGGCTGAAGGCATACAGGCCCGTCGTGACCAGTCCTTTTTGGCGGAACTTGTTCCAATAGAGCTGGCCCGCCGAGGCCAGGAACCATGCCGCTCCGATCACTGCGAAGACCCCGCCGATCCAGGGCAGCGCGTTGAGAACCGGACTCCGGGTCGTCGAAATATGGGGCAGAAAGAACTGGGTCAGCCAGGCCGTGGCTTCCCAACGGTTGAGAACATTCAAGGCCGGCCCGTACAAGGAGTAAAAATAGAGGGCGGCCGGACTGATCATGAACAGGATTTCGAAACCGATGACCAGGTAAACGATCCATGCGGTCGGCTTCAGCAGCCGTTTTGGGGTAGTGGAATTCTCGGGTCGAGACGGGGCGTTCATTGCTTGGGACCTCTCCATTCGGGTTGGATAACACGATAATCCCGATCGGTTACGGAACGGTTTCGCCGAGTGGCAGATTTGTAACGGCCGATTTCATTTGCGCCATCTGTTACCGAAAGTTACAAAGTTTTTCTGGAATGTTGTGAAGGATGTCTGACAATCCGCCCATGTCGAAGTCTCCGCGTATTCTGATCGTAGACGACGACCGCGAACTCCGCCAATTGTTGTCCGGGTTTCTCGCACGGCATGGTTATCGAGTGGATGCGGCGGCGGATGGACACGCCATGGCGAGAGCCATGGATGTCGCGCGCTTCGATCTGGTGGTGCTGGATTTGATGTTGCCGGGCGACGACGGCCTCGCGCTCTGCCGCCGGCTGCGGGCGACGTCGAATCTGCCGGTGATCATGCTCACCGCGCTCGCCGAGGAGACCGACCGCATCGTCGGACTGGAAATGGGTGCCGACGATTATGTCGTGAAGCCGTTCAGCCCGCGCGAACTCCTGGCCCGCATCAAGGCGGTGCTGCGGCGTACCGGTGGAGCGCCGAGCCATGCGTCCGACGGAGCCAAGACATTGGTCTTCGACGGCTGGCGGCTCGACCTCGCCAAGCGGGAACTGCATTCACCGGAGGGCGTGCTGATGCCGCTGACGAGCGGCGAGTTCGATCTCTTGGCGGCCTTCGCGGAACATCCGCAACGCGTCTTGAGCCGCGACCAGTTGCTGGACTTGACCAAAGGACGCATTGCCGGCCCGTACGACCGCAGCATCGACGTACAGCTGAGCCGGCTGCGCCGCAAGATCGAGGCCGATCCCAACGACCCGACGCTGATCAAGACCGTGCGCGGCGGCGGTTATTTGTTCGTGCCCCGTGTCCTTCGCGAGAAGTGAGACCCAATGAGACTCTGGCCCGACAGCATCGCCGGCAGGATCGTTGGGCTGCTCGTCGCTGGGCTTGCTCTCACCATGTTGGCAAGCCTGTCGATCTTCATGCTGGATCTGTTCCACGGCAAGGGATGGAACGAGACTTTCCGAAACCTGCACCGTACCGCCGTCGTCGCCTCGGTGCTGAATCGGGTGTCCCCCGATTCCCGGCCGGCCTTGATTCCCGCCTTGAGCGAATCGGGCCTGTCGGTTGCCTGGCGGCCCGGAGAAACGCCGCCCGCCATGGCTCAAGACGCGATGACCCACCATCTGGCGCGCGATGTCCGCGTTCTTTCGGAGTCTTACGGGCTAGAGCGGGTCGAGGCCGGGTATCCGGCCGGCGCGCAGCGGCCGGCATTGGACTGGATGATGCCGGCACCGGGCCCTCTGCACGTTTGGGTGGCGCTGTCGGATGGCACCTGGGTGCAGTTCTCGATGGCAACCGAGCGTGTCGGCGCGCTTTCGACCTTGCGGCTGGTGCTGGCAATCGGCGTGTCATTATTCGGCATCATGGCGTTGGGGCTATGGGCCGCGCGCAAGGTGACCGCTCCACTGGCCCGGTTCGCCCTTGCCGCGCAACGGCTCGGCGCCAATGTGGATGTCCCGCCCATGAGCGAGACCGGCCCCAGCGAAATCCGCCAGGCCGCGGCGGCTTTCAACGACATGCAAAACCGCATCCGCCGCCTGATCGAAGACCGTACTTTAATGCTGGGCGCCATTTCCCACGATGTGAGAACCGCACTGACCCGGCTGAGATTCCGCACGGAATTGATAGTAGACCCCGCTCAACGCCGGAAAGCGGCCGCCGACCTGGACGAGATGGAATCGATGCTGACAGCGAGCTTGTCCTTCGCCCGCGACGATTCGGCGGCGGAACCTCCGACCGTTCTCGATCTGTCGGTACTGCTGCAAAGCCTATGCGACGATTTCGCCGACGCCGGAAAGCCTGTTTCCTGCGAAGGCCCCTTGCATCTGAAATATTCGGGCCGCCCGGTGTCGCTGCGCCGCGCCTTCGCCAACCTCATCGACAATGCCCTGACCTACGGGCGAGCAGCGGACGTGGTGCTGATCGATAGCGGCGACTGCATCGAGATCACCATCGGCGACCGCGGACCCGGAATTCCCGACGCGATGAGGGATCGGGTTTTCGTCCCGTTCTTCCGCCTGGAAGCCTCGCGCAGCCGCAAAACCGGCGGCACCGGGCTGGGGCTCACCATCGCCCGCATGGTCGTGCGCCGCCACGGCGGCGAAATTGCCCTGGCCGACCGACCGGGCGGCGGCTTGCTGGTGAAGGTGACTTTGCCCAAGGTGTCGTCCCCGGTTTTTGCCGGCCCCTGACTGACATCGGCGATTACAGATGTTGTAGGTCGGCAACCCTTTGCCGACAACGGCTCGATAACCGGATTCGCCTACGGCTACTATCAGTGGAAGCAATGGGGAAGAGCGGGTTACCGCGAACTGAGAAGATGCGGGGTCAGCGTCCGGGAAGCCTGGAACACTAGTAAATCGGCGCATGGCCCCTGGCGGCTTAGCAAGACGCCCGCTTTGACGCTGGCCTTACCGCGCCGTACCTTCCTTAACCTGGGGCTGCCGGAGCTGGCAGCATGAGATGGCCGTTATTCATCGAACCGCCGTGGTACCTGACCCGTATGCCCGGTGGTGTGGGAGGAGCGGTGCCGTAAGGCATCGCCCTATCCCGATTATGTGTCAACAAAAACGTTAGCTCCGCAAGATCTGTTATGCCCCTTCGTTCTTGGAACGATAGTCTCCTGAACGCCAAGGAGACGTTTCTTTGAACACTAACACAGCGAAGGTCCACGCTCGGTTCCGGAAGGTGCTTGAATACATTGATAACCACCTGGAGGACGACCTTTCCGTGGAAATACTCAGCGGTGTTGCGGCCTTCTCGAAATATCATTTCCACCGGCAGTTCTCTGAACTCTTCGGGATCGGTGTATACGAGTATGTTCAACTTTGTCGCTTGAAACGAGCCTCTTATCAGCTAGCATTTCGCAGCCACCGCCAAGTCATCGACATAGCTTTGACCAGTGGCTACAAAGGGCCAGAGTCGTTCTCTCGCGCATTCAAAAAGAGCATCGGGCAGTCACCTTCCGAATTCAGGCGTCAGCCGCAGTGGAATCCTTGGTACGCGACCTATCAACGATTGAGCGAACTAAGGAGCAATCACATGAAATCGATAACGAACGGCGAGCAGGTCAAAATCGTCACCTTCAATGAAACCAAGGTCGCCGCGCTTGAACATCGTGGCGACCCACAACTGATCGGTAACTCAATACGGAAATTCATCGAATGGCGAAAGCAGAATCATCTCTCGCCAAAGGTTAGTGCCACATTCAACATTCTCTACAACGACCCGGCAGAAATCGCCCCTGAGGATTATCGTATCGACATATGTGCAGCAACCGTTCACGACCTCGCCAACAACGAAGTCCGAATAGTGAGCAAAACCATTCCCGGAGGCAGATGCGCGGTGTTGCGGCACATCGGCTCCGATGACACCCTTCGAGATACCATCCGATACCTTTATTCCGAATGGTTGCCGCAAAGCGGAGAAGAACCGAGAGATTTTCCGATGTTCTTGCAACGAATCCGGTTCTTTCCGGATGTGTCGGAAGGCGAGGCTGTTACTGACGTATTTCTGCCCATTTATTAGCTCACAGGATGCGCTGAACGAAGGGAAGCCCCCTTCGACCGGGCTCAGGACAGGCATTGTTCGCGATCGATGCGGTTCATGCCGGACCTCCCTATCCGGCACCCTGCGGGCGGCTCCGCCGTGCACCAATTCGCCGGGAGCGACCATTCGGCCCGGAGCCGGATGGGACAAACGAAGTTTGCCTTAGGGCCAAAGCCAAGGATGGCTTTGGTCAATTGGAACGTGCGAAGCACGGCCCGACGGGCGAGTCTCATGGATGAGACGAATCAATCGGCCTCGCCACGCTGTCCCGCTTCGCTCGCGAGTCCGGGGCAGCCTTTCCCTGGCCTGCCCGCTCGTCGCGTTGCGCCTTGCCCTGCCAATTTGTCGTACCTCAGTGCATCCTACGAGCTGAAGCGCATTCACGCCGGTTCGCTTTTCTGGACAAACCGTTCCGCACGCGCCGATAAGGCGCGATAGACCTGTTCGTGGAGCGGCGCGGGAATTCCGTACTGGCGCGCCATTCCGACCACGGCTCCCGTCATCGTTTCCAATTCGGTCCGCCCGCCTTTTTCGAAGTCCATGTGCATGGACG
>NZ_JBDIVO010000134.1:0-11640 GCF_039794385.1 Methylocaldum sp.
ATCATCTACGATCCGGACAGCCGCTTTGCCGGTCTGTTGTTCTTCTTTGACGATGCGGGCGGCCGTCAGGTCACCCAGATCGACGCTCCGCTGATCCCGTCCTTCATGTAAGACCAAGGGGGCGCCGCGTCCCGGCGCCCTCAAGGCTTTACGACCGACGGTCGGCACTGAAAAGCCCTCCTTCTCTGAAGGAGGGCTTTTTTCTATTGATCAGGTATCAGATAGACTCGGATCTAGACCAAACATGCGCTGTCTAGAGAACAGAGATAGCTAACTTGGTTGACGTTCGTCCATTTCTTAAGAGGGCGCAGTATTTCCCTTATGTTCATAGATTCTCATTGCCATCTTGATCGCCTGGATTTAACGCCTTTTGAGGGTGAGTTCGCTTCGTTTATGAGAGAAGCGCGAGCGCAGCAGATCGAACACATGCTGTGTGTATCCATCGATCTTGACAGCTACTCCGAAATGCGCCGTTTGGTGGATGGATACGACGATGTCTCAGTATCGGTTGGTGTCCATCCTAACGAGCAGGTTTCAAGAGAGCCGAGTGTCGAAGAGCTTGTCGTCCTCGCGGAAAATGACAAGGTGGTCGCTATCGGTGAGACCGGATTGGACTACTACCGGAGTTCGGGCAGCCTGGATTGGCAGCGTGAGCGGTTTCGGCAACACATCCGAGCCGCCAAAATCGTTGGTAAGCCGTTAATTATTCACTCGCGTGAAGCCAAGGACGACACAATCAAGGTGCTGAAGGAAGAGGGGGCAGATCAAGTCAGTGGTGTGTTCCATTGTTTTACCGAGGATTGGGAGACGGCGCGGCAGGTCCTGGATCTGGGGTTTTTTATCTCATTCTCGGGGATCGTCACTTTCCGGAACGCTCAATCGATACAAGAGGTCGCCAGAATGATTCCGGAAGATCGTTTCTTGATCGAAACGGATTCGCCATACCTTGCTCCGATCCCGTTTCGTGGAAAACCGAATTATCCTTTTTATGTAAGACACGTGGCGCAGTGTGTCGCAGAACTGAAAGGAATTTCTATCGAGCGCGTTGCAGAGCTCAGCTCGGACAACTTCTATCGGTTGTTTCCAGGAGCTCGAGCCTAAGCGCGTAGCACGATATCGACCGCTCGTTCGAGCGCATCTAGGGGCGTATAGAAATGGGGCGAGAAACGGATGCCGCCGCCCCGTAATGCACAGACAACGCTATTTTGATTCAGGTGCTGATAAAGCCGTTGGTTTTCCAGAGATCGGTGGCGGAACAGCACGATGCCTGAACGACGTTCGGAAACGCTGGATGAGAGAAGTTCCAGTGCCGGGTGATTCATGATCGTTTCGACCAAGTAAGCGGTTCGCTCCAACAGTAAGGTTTCAATCCTTTCGATGCCGGTTTCCGATATCAGCGAGAGGCTGGCGGACAGCGCATGTATTCCCAGCATATTGGGGCTGCCGCATTCGAAGCGACGGGCGTTCCGTGCCGGAAGCCAAGACCGGTTATCGTAATCCCCAGCGTTCTCAACCATGTGCCAGCCGTATTGCATTAGACCCAGCAAGCCTCTCGCACGCGGCGAGGTATAAAAAACACCTAGCCCTTCCGGTCCGAACATCCACTTATGACCATCAGCCATGACAAAATCTGCGTGGCACCTTTGTACGTCGAAACGCAATGCCCCTAAGCTTTGAATGGCGTCAATGCAAAATAAAATCCCTTGGTCGCGGCAGAACCGGCCGATTTTGTCCATATCGAGGCGTAACCCCGAAGCGTATTGAACAGAACTGACGGTGATAAGCTTTGTGTGTTCGTCGGCTAGCTCAAACAAGGCATCTTCAGGCGTGCGAGCGGCATTTAGATCTGCCTCTTTGAACTCCACTCCTCGATCGCTTAGTGCTTGCCACGGAATTCGATTTGACGGGAACTCCTCGTTGCTGGAGACGATATTGTCGCCGGGTTGCCAGTCGAGACCAAAAGCCACGAGCGAGATGGCCTCGGAAGTGTTCTTGACTAAAGCGATATCGTCCGTGGACGGCGCATTGAGCAAGTCCCTCAACTGTTCCCGCAATAAATCTTCTTGTTTCACCCATTCCAAGTAACGGGACGCACCGTATCGGGCGTTTTCCTCTGCGAACTGGCTTACCGCCAGGGCCGTCCGCAAAGGCCACGGTGCCACGGCCGCATGATTCAAATAGATTAAGTCCGGGGACAATGGGAATTCGGGGTGCATCTGGTTGGAAACCGGGCAATGAAATCGTTGAATCAGAGCGAAACAGTGAGTCCGGTCGTCGACAGAAAATAGACCAATACCAATGAGCCGAACAGTATTCGATACCAGGCAAACGCTTTGAAACTGTGTCGGGCGACGAATGCCAGCAACGCTCGAATAACCAGCCAAGCGCTGAAAAAAGCCGCAACGAAACCGGCTGCCAACATCTCCAGATCTTCAGGTCTCATGATGTCGAGATTCTTGTACAGGTCGTAGAAAGTGGCGGCGAACATCGTCGGAATAGCGAGAAAGAACGAGAACTCCGTCGCAACTGACCGTGACATGCCGCTCAGCAACCCACCCATGATCGTCGCGCCCGCTCGAGATACGCCCGGAAACAAGGCAAGGCTTTGAGCTAAGCCCACTTTGAGCGCCACATGCCAGGTCAACTCGTCGACGTGCTCGACATGATGAGTCCGGCGCCGGCTTTCGATCAACAGAATCACGAGGCCGCCGAGTATCAGCGCCCCGGCTACGGTAATCGGGTTGAAGAGCTGAGTCTTGATGGTTTTGTGAAGAAAAAGACCGAGTAGAGCTGCCGGCAGAAACCCGATCAAGACATTAAGCGCGAAACGGAATGCGGCTGGATCCGAGAATAGCGACCCGGACACGCGAGTAATGCGCTGCCGGTAATGCCAAACGATGGCACAAATCGCCCCAAGCTGAATAAATATGTCGAACGTTTTCGCCCGTTCCCCGGTGAAAGACAATAGATCATTGGCAATGATTAAATGACCGGTACTGGAGATCGGAAGAAACTCGGTGGCTCCCTCCAAAATACCAAGCACGATTGCCTTCAAATAAAGGGGAATGTCCATAAACTTCCTTAAGTAAAAATGCTTAAAACTCAATTACAGCATGCGTTGTACGCCCAGTTCAACGACGCGATCGGGCGGAATCCGGAAAAAACTTACAGCACTGCTCGTATTGCGGGACATGCCGATGAACAGCTTCAGGCGCCAAAGCGGCATTTTCGGAACCGTGCTGGGAATAATGGTTTCGCGGCTGAGGAAAAAGGTCGTATCCGAGATATCAATGTCAAAATCTCGACTGCTTGATTTAAGGACTCGTGGGATATTGGCCGCTTCCATGAATCCATAATGTAGATTGATTCTAAAAAAGCCTGCGCCGAGGCGGCGGATTTCGCGGCGTTTTTCGGGAGCTACGCGGGGAACGTTTTCGGTAGTGACAGTCATAAGCACGACAGTCTCGTGCAGTACCTTGTTGTGTTTTAGGTTATGCAGCAACGCGGGTGGAATGCCTTCGCGGCTGCTCGTCATGAATACGGCCGTGCCGGCGACGCGCAACGGAGGATTATTGACGATTTCGGCTAAGAATTGATCAACTTGTACCGAGTCTTCGCGTAGGCTCTCCCGGAGAAGATCGCGGCCGCGTTTCCATGTCGTCAGGAGCGTAAAGGCGATAAGCCCGATGACTAACGGGAACCATCCGCCTTCAAAAATTTTCGCTGCATTAGCGACCAAGAAAGCCAAGTCGACGGTAAGGAATCCAAAAGCCAGCATGCCGCTAATGATCGGATTCCACTTCCATAAGCTGTACACCACGACGAAAGCCAAAATCGTATCGATGGCCATCGTGCCGGTGACGGCGATGCCGTAAGCGGCCGCTAAGTTGGATGAAGACTGAAACCCTAGAACCAATCCGATGATAGCGACCATCAATGCCCAGTTGATCCAAGGAATGTAGATCTGACCCTTTTCCTCTTCAGAGGTGTATTGAATGCCGAGCCTAGGGCAGAAGCCCAACTGAATCGCTTGAGACGTAAGGGAAAAGGTTCCAGAAATTACCGCTTGGGAAGCGACAATTGTGGCTATCGTAGCTAGGCCGATCATGAAAACCAGCGCCCCGCCAGGAACAAGGAAATAGAACGGATTTTGAACCGCCGACGGATTTTGGATGAGAAGAGCCCCCTGGCCGAAGTAGTTCAGCATCAGTGACGGAAGGACGAACAGAAACCATGCCTTGCGAATCGGTTCGCGGCCGAAATGTCCCATATCCGCATACAATGCTTCGCCGCCGGTAACGGCCAGCACCACCGCTCCCAAGATCAAAACGGAAGGCCAGCCATGCGCTGCAAAGAAGTGAAAGGCATGTACCGGATTCACGGCAGCTAAAACGGCTGGACTTTTTATCAAACTGAGCGTGCCAAAAACTGCGAGACTACAGAACCAAATTGCCATAATCGGCCCGAATAGCGCACCGACGCCCGCGGTCCCTTTTCGTTGAAAAGTGAAAAGCCCTATTAGGACTGCAAGAGAAATCGGAACCACATAGGAATGAAGCTCCGGCTGAAGGACTTTGAGTCCTTCGACTGCACTCAAGACCGAGATGGCCGGCGTGATCATCCCATCGCCGTAAAATAGCGATGCGCCTATCAATCCGAGCCCGATCAGTAAAAATCGGAAGCGGGTACTTATTTCCGCCTTCTGCTGGACAAGGGATATCAGGGCCATGATACCGCCTTCGCCTTTGTTATCCGCTCGCATGATGAAGATGACGTACTTCAACGATATGACGATCAGAATGGCCCAGAAAATAAGCGACAAGATGCCGAGGACATTTGCCGGCGTTGGTTCTAGCGCCAGAATGCCGCCGAAGCACTCTTTAAGTGTATAAAGCGGGCTGGTACCGATATCGCCGAATACGATGCCCAGCGCGGCGATCACCAAACTTTTTTGTTCTCGCGATTGAGATGGGGCTAGGGTTGCCGAATTCATAGATTTTCTCCGTCGCCGACGCGAAAAGAGCATGTGCTTTGTTTAGGACACCTTCCGATACGGGTTGCGCTAATTCGTGCGTGGATCCTTCCTTCATAGATGAGACGGCCAAAGGCTATCGGTGTGCTGCCGGTAGGCAACTGGTGTGTTCGAGCGGGAGCGGGCACTAGCGAATGCGCCCGTGCGCGTCGGCTCAGGTTCAGCATCGGCAATCAAATTCGCCAAATAGAGAAAGAATAGCTTTCGTCATTCGGGAGGGGCGTTTTCCGCTTGAACGCAGTTCATGCACGACTACCTCTGCTATGGAAATGCAGATGCACGATCGCTCAGATTAGGCGGTGAAGTATAGGCAGGCAGGCGAAATATCGTAGCTCAACAAGTTTGATCATGCCTCGGCTCCATCCAATCGCATTTTTCGAGCATAAAGATTAAGCGTTGGGGTAAAAAGCTGTAATGTCGCGCTAAAAGGCTTTAGAAAAATAGCGAAACGTCTCTTGCCCATGTCCATTGGGCAATATCGGGGGATGTTACCTGAGGCTTTCGGTTTACTGAACCACCAGAGAGTCTCATCCAGTGAATAGCAATTTTCTATGAGCGAAATTCTGGGCTGGTTGTAAAAAGTTGTGGGAGCTTAATCCAATAGACCGAGAATGTTGAGTAAGACTCTAGAATATTCTTATAACTTTTTGATAAGCGCAGGCACGCAGACCGAATATAGATCCTTTCAGCTTGAAAAACAGGCTCTGAGTCATTAAGCTTCTACGGTTTTACAACAAGGAGCGCTCAATGGTTCGTCGTCCTCTGGTCGTCGGAAACTGGAAGATGAACGGCACTCGAGAAAGTAAAAAAACATTGCTGACGAACATTCTTTCCGGCATTTCGGAAACCGCTCCGGCAGAGGTCGGTGTATGTGCGCCTTATGTATTCATACCCGAGGCAGCCGAACTGTTGGAAAACAAAGCGATTTTGCTTGGCGCGCAAAATGTAGCGGATGAGGACGAAGGCGCCTATACGGGTGAAATCTCCGCGCCTATGTTGCGTGAGTTCGGGTGTGACCTGGCTATCGTCGGGCATTCGGAGCGGCGACTGCGGTACGGAGAGTCCAATCAACTGGTGGCTGCGCGTTATAAAAAAGCGCTCGATCACGGTCTTACGCCAATCTTATGCGTGGGTGAGACTCTTGAGCAGCGTGAACAGGGTAATACATTTACTGTCATAGACGAGCAGTTGGAGGCGGTGTTTGATATGGCTGGCGTTGAATCGCTGGCAAATGCGGTGATCGCTTACGAACCCGTCTGGGCTGTCGGGACCGGGCGAACCGCGACAGTCGAGCAAGTGCAAGAGATACACGAATATTTGCGGCGAAAGATTTCGGAGCGGGAACCCGAAGTATCGGCTTCAGTCCGGATTCTATATGGCGGTAGTGTAAAGCCCGAAAATGCCCGTACCTTGTTCGGTATGCCCGACGTGGACGGTGGATTAATTGGCGAAGCGTCCTTGGATGCCGAGTCCTTTCTCTCGATATGCCATTCGGTTTAGGTGAAGTTTTTATGTATCAGGCATTGACAATTATTCATGTCGTGGTCGCCTTGGCGGTCATCGGATTGGTGCTTCTTCAGCAAGGCCGGGGCGCCGATGCCGGAGCGGGCTTTGGCGGTGGAGCGTCTAATAGCCTGTTCGGTGCACGGGGCGCAGCTTCGTTTTTGTCTCGCACGACCGCGGTGCTGGCTACACTGTTTTTTGTGACCAGTTTGAGTCTTGCGTACTTGGCAGATAAACAGGATAATAAACAAGTTGATATCATTGATGGTCCTGGTTTGGACCCGTCTCAACGCGATCTTCCTCCGGTAGTGGAAGAGCCGCCAGCAACTGACAAGGCCGATTTGCCCGATAGCGCCGATACGCTTCCGCCGGCAGAGCAAGAGAAATAGCCAACCTTGTTAGACCATGTTTAGCCGATGTGGTGGAATTGGTAGACACGCCATCTTGAGGGGGTGGTGACGCAAGTCGTGTCGGTTCAAGTCCGACCATCGGCACCAATTACGTCGATTCGAGATGGCCTGCCTATTTCAGATAGTCAGGCCTCTTTTGTTTTTGCACATCTAAAAATCCGATGGAGTTTATCGTAAGCAGCACTGACGGCAGGGCCCGACGGGGCGAGCTTATCTTTTCGCGCGGAAACGTGCGGACTCCGGCATTCATGCCCGTCGGCACCTACGGCACCGTCAAGGCAATGACGCCTGAAGAGCTCAAGGAGCTTGGCGCAGAGATCGTGCTGGGAAATACCTTTCACCTGATGCTCCGCCCTGGTACCGACGTCATCCGCCGCCACGGCGATCTGCATGATTTCATGCATTGGGATCGCCCGATCCTGACCGACTCCGGTGGATTTCAGGTGTTCAGCTTAGGTGCTATGCGCAAGATTACCGAGGCCGGCGTCCGGTTTCGCTCGCCGGTGGATGGCAGCGTCACGTTTTTGGGCCCCGAGGAATCGATGGCGGTTCAGCGGGACTTGGGTTCGGATATCGTGATGATCTTCGACGAGTGTACTCCTTATCCCGCTAGTTACGAGCAAGCCGCCGATTCCATGCGTCTTTCGCTCCGCTGGGCCGAACGGAGCAAAGATGCGCATGAGGGTAATCCGTCGGCTTTGTTCGGTATCGTTCAAGGCGGCGTCTACGAAGAACTCCGGTTCGAGTCGGTAGAGGGCTTGAAGAATATCGGATTCGACGGGTATGCCATCGGCGGTCTTTCCGTGGGCGAACCCAAGGAAGACCGGGCGCGCATTTTGAATTCGCTGTTGCCGAACATGCCATCCGATAGACCCCGTTACTTGATGGGAGTCGGTACTCCAGAGGACATCGTCGAGGCGGTGCGGCTCGGCATCGATATGTTCGACTGCGTTCTGCCGACACGTAATGCCCGCAACGGTCATCTGTTCACGCGTCATGGCGCAATCCGCATCCGCAACAGTTGCTATCAGAACGATACCCGCCCGCTGGATGACGAATGCCGTTGCTACACCTGCCGAAATTTCAGCCGGTCCTATCTCCGCCATTTGGACAAATGCGGCGAAATTCTAGGGTCTCGGTTGAATACCATACACAATCTTTACTATTACCAGGAGCTTATGGCCGGCCTCAGGCAAGCGATCGAGGACAACAGGCTGAGTGAATTCGTTGCCCGGTTTTATGAGCAACGAGGAAAAGGCGAGGTTTTGTGTAATAATGCCGCGTTTTAAAAGAAAGATAAGCAAGGACCAAATATGAGTTTCTTCATTTCCGACGCATTTGCTCAAGCCGCGCCGGCCCAGCAAGAGCCGGGGTTGGCTGGTCTTATTCTACCGCTGGCTATATTGCTGATTTTCTTTTTCTTATTCGTTCTCCCGCAGCAAAGACGGGCGAAAGAGCAAAAAAGAATGATCCAGTCGCTGACCAAAGGGAGCGAAGTCGTGACCAATGGCGGGCTGCTGGGTAGAGTAGCGGATTTGGACGATAACTTCGTTCAGTTGGAAGTGGCTGATAACACCTACGTATACGTTCAGCGCCATGCCATAGCATCACTGATGCCGAAGGGTACCTACAAGGCTAAGAAAAAGGCCGAAAAATAAAACGGCTAAGCAAGTTAATTCAACGGCGGATGCACTATACCGAGCATCACGCCTCATAGGCAGCTATCATGCGAAACCGCTTTCCACTTTGGAAAAACCTTCTGATTATCGCCGTATTGGTGTTGGCGACGATTTACTCGCTGCCCAATTTTTTCGGCGAGGATCCGTCCGTTCAGCTTTCGCCTTTGCGGAGCGCTAAGCTGGACGAAGCTACTCGTGTTCAAGTCGAAAAACTGCTGACCGACGCCGGGATGCAACCGAAGTCGTTGGAATTGTCTGAGAAGCGGCTTCTGGTGCGTTTTACCGAAACCGAGACCCAGCTCAAAGCGGCCGATTTGCTCACCGGATCGCTGGGAAATAACTATACGGTAGCACTCAACCTCGCGCCGTCGACTCCGGATTGGCTCAGAGCGATCAGCGCCCAACCCATGTATCTGGGATTGGACCTTCGGGGCGGCGTGCACTTTTTGATGCAGGTGGATATGGACGCGGCCGTCCGCCAGGCTGAAGAGCGTTATGCGGAAGACATTCGTTCACTTTTGCGCGAAAGCAAAATCCGTTATCTCTCCGTCGATAGAAGTAACCAGACCATCGAAGTGAAGTTCCCGGACGGCCAAACGCTGGCCCAGGCCAGGGATGTCATGCAGCGAGAACTTCGCGGTTTGGAGCTCGGCGAGGACGGCACCGTGATGCGCGCCAGATTGTCGGAACCCGAACGCCGGGAGATCCGTCGTCTGGCTGTGGCGCAAAACATCACGACCTTGCGTAATCGCATTAACGAACTTGGCGTCGCCGAGCCGGTGATTCAGCAGCAGGGCGAAGACCGCATCGTGGTACAGCTCCCCGGCGTCCAGGATACCGCCCGCGCCAAGGAGATTCTGGGGGCCACCGCGACGCTGGAGTTTCGCCTGGTGGATACCGAGCACAGCGCCCAAGGCCTGGAAGAGGGCAAGACGCCGTTGGGCGCCAGGCTCTACCAGGATCGAAGCGGCAGGCCCATCTTGCTGCAGCGTAAGATCATCGTGACCGGCGATCAGATCGTGGATGCTTCCTCCGGGCTCGATTCTCAGTCGGGTTCTCCGGCCGTGTTCGTGACACTGAACGGCATAGGCGCGCGCAAAATGGCCGATGTTACGCGCGAGAACATCGGCAAGCCGATGGCGGTCGTCTATATCGAAACCAAGACGGAAACCAGAGAAGTGGAAGGCCGGAAGGTGGCCACCAAGAAAAAGGTCGAGGAGGTCATCAACGTCGCGACCATTCGGGACCGCTTCAGCAAGCGCTTCCAAATTACCGGTCTGGATAGTACCGAAGAGGCGCGCAATCTGGCCTTGCTGCTGCGTGCAGGAGCTTTGGCCGCGCCGGTGGACATCGTCGAGGAACGAACCGTCGGCCCCAGCTTGGGTAAGGAAAATATCGAGCAGGGTACCCGTTCGTTCATCATCGGTTTTGCCCTGATTGCTGCTGTGATGATCCTCTATTACAAGGTGTTCGGGATCATCGCCAATATCACCTTGCTCTTTAATGTCGCTTTGATTTTGTCGATTCTGTCGTTGCTCCAAGCGACATTGACCTTGCCGGGTATCGCAGGCATCACCCTGACCATAGGTATGGCAGTAGACGCCAACGTGCTCATTTACGAGCGCATCAAGGAGGAGCTGCGTAACGGCAATTCCATTCAGTCCAGTATTTACGCCGGATTCGAGCGCGCGTTCGGCACCATTTTCGACTCCAATATCACGACGCTTCTTGCGGCGATCATGTTGTTCAGTATCGGCTCTGGTCCCGTGAAGGGGTTCGCCGTGACCTTGACGATCGGGATTTTGACGTCGATGTTCACCGCGGTGATGTGTACGCGGATGCTGGTCAATTTCGTCTACGGCCAGCGGCGAGTCGCCAAACTGTGGATCTGAGTCCGATATAAAGAATTCAGGAGATTTGATCAGTGTCCGATACTAATACTCGCGGCTACGCAATCGACTTCATGCGCTGGCGCGTGCCTGCGGTTGTCCTGTCCGCCGTGGTCAGCCTCGCGTCGATCATCGCACTTGGCTGGCAAGGCTTGAACTTCGCCATCGATTTTACCGGCGGCACCATTGTCGAAGTCGGTTATCAGGAACCGGCGAATCTCGAGGAGGTGCGTCAGCAGCTGAAAGAAGCCGGTTTCGCCAATCCGATAGTGCAACATTTCGGAACGTCCAAGGAGGTTCTGATCCGTCTCGCCCCGCAAGCGGAAATCACGAGCACCGATCTGAGGACGCGAGTCATGGAGGCGCTCCGCAAGAATCCGGAGGTTCAAGCCGAACTCCATCGCATCGAATTCGTCGGACCCCAGGTGGGCGAAGACCTCGCCGAAAGCGCCGTGGTCGCCTTGCTATTGGCGATACTCGGGATTCTGGTCTATGTCGCGTGGCGTTTCGAATATCGCTTTTCGTTCGGTGCGATTCTGGCCACCATGCATGATATCACCGTAATCCTGGGCGTGTTTTCCATTCTGCAGTTGGACTTCGATCTGAGCGTACTGGCCGCCGTCCTAGCCATCTTGGGCTATTCGCTCAACGACACCATTGTGGTATTCGACAGAATTCGCGAAAACTTCCGGAAAATCAGGCGCGGCGAGGTTTTGGACGTCATCAACCTGTCCATCAACGAAACGCTGAGCCGTACCCTGATGACCTCCTTCCTAACCTTACTGGCCTGTATTTCGATGGCCATATGGGGTGGAGAAGTGCTTCGGAACTTCGCTCTGGCCTTGATTGTCGGCATCGTGGTGGGGACCTATTCGTCCATCTACGTCGCCAGCGCATTGGCCTATCGGTTGGGGATCAGCCGCGCGGATCTTCTGTTGCCGGAGAAGGAAGGGGCGATTGATAACCGTCCGTAAGTGCATTTGAATCAGACGAAAAAGGCTGCTTCGAGCGGCCTTTTTTGTGCGCAACTTTTTTGAATTCTCTTCAATCGAATTGGAGAAGCTCCCGAGCGACATGTCCTTCTCCACAAGGTGCCGCAAACGGCAACGGCCGATGCAGCCGTGGGA
>NZ_JBDIVO010000135.1:0-11625 GCF_039794385.1 Methylocaldum sp.
TCAGATACACCGTAATGAGTTGAGTTTGCCAGTCCATGGTCGTCTCTCCGAGGGGTGTTGCAGAACCCTCCTCAAGAGACACCAATGGGCTGGCATCTTCTCTCCGTTAGCTCTTAATTCGCATTAATGATCCGCTGGATGATCGCAGCTCGAGAGTGCCCCTCCTGAAGCGCCTTGAGAGGCTCAACCTCACCCACCATCCATAAGCGAGGCCCGTAGCAGAAGAAGCCGACTCCGAGCGTGTTGCTGATCAGTTCGATGTCCTTCTTAAACCGAGCAGCAGTCGAGATGCTCGTTTTCTGATGTTCGTTGAATTGGACGATCGGCGCTGCGCCATAGTCGCACTTATGCAGAGTTCCCCACACGAAAAACCTATGAGCAAGCGCTTCAACTCTCTCTTTTGTTAGTTTTCGCCCGGAAGCTTGACCGCAGTTCTGGCACTTAGAATCGTCTGCGTCGCCGATTCGTTCGGCATCCAGTCTCAGGCCCTGATCGGAAAAGCAGTTCGAACACAAAACGAAGCTCATTTAGGTTCCTTGGCCCAACTTAAAGTCGACCTCAAATTCGATATCTAATCCGGAAATGGAAAATATCCAACGTCTTGCTTTGCGTCAAATGCGATATCTTATCCGAAAGGCCAAATAATCCGAATCTGGAGAAGGGATCGAGCTTTCGTTATTTTGCTTACGCCACGCACACGGCGTTCGTTTCCCACCGCGTTTTCATTTCGCCCAACAGTACGGTAGATCAAGAATCCCTTCCCGACACGGCTGCCGGCAAAGGATGGCTGACCTACGACTTTGCCGGAAACGCAGAGCCTGTCCTGAGCGAAGCCGAAGGGCTTATTCCGGCCTAGACATTTTCCGATTCGGTGTCAGAGAGCCCGATAGGTAGGTCGGCAATCCCTTCCCAATCGCAAACGGTCGCTTTAGTCGCGACCCTTCCGACAAACTCCTTTGCCGACCTACGTTCTTCCCGCCCGACACGAAGCCGTACATTGGGATGAAAAACGCTCTATGAGTCATATCGGCCTGTATTTTGACTTGTGAGGGGCAGTTTCCCATGGCGCGCCGCTATATAGCGGTGAAAAATGCTTAATTGCTCCGGCAGCTTAGTGGAATCATGCCAATGATAGCTGGTATGGGATGGGCTGAGCCTGCGCAGCCCATCGATCGCGAACGATGCCTGTCCTGAGCCCAGTCGAAGGGCCTGTCCTGAGCGAGTCGAAGGGCGCTTCCCGATGGTCGGCACATCCTACGGACTGCATTTGTCGAAAATCGCTCTTTGTGCCATAGCAATAACAGCCGTGTCTTGAGCGCGGCTGTCGCCGGAGCCCAGGCGGGCGAATTGATCCATGAATACGTCTTGGCAATGTGCAAGAATCTGAAGGTATCCGATCTCGCCGGGACCATACACATCTACCCGACCCTGGCGCAAATCAACCCCCGCCTGGCCGAGCAACGTCTCAAGGCTGGCCTGACCCCGACGGCAAAACGCTGGCTTAAATGCCTGTTTGGCTTGCGCGGCAACTAGTAGTACAGCCGCAGCTGTTCCCGCCGGTGGCGCCGATAATGGCAATCTCGAGCGCGGACTTCAGGCAGCAAAAACCCTACTCACTTCAGCGTCAGCACGAGCGTAACCCATTGAATCTACGATGATGAAAAAATCAAATCTGCGCGGATTCGAGCTGATAAGCTGGTTTAGATGACTTTTTCAACACAATCGGCCAAAAGCCGCCAGTCGCCAAATCTCCGTGGACGGTCGGTTCCTTTGGAAAAATCGGCCATTTTGCGGCAGCGACGTGAAGTGCGACGCATCCCCAGCATATCCGCAGAGTTACTGATTCGGTAACTAGGGCTAGATCATGGCGTCCGAGAAGGATGACTACACGTCCAGCGAAACAGCGGAGTGATGAGGCGCTAACCGATTCGTCCAAACTTTCGTTTTTCTGCTCTCCCGCTAAGCGGCCGTTCAATTTCAAATGGCGTTTCTGTGTACGGCCTGTTACAAGCATGTCAGGATTTTTTACAGAGCCCCAAAGATACAGAGGGAACCGCTGGGCGCGAGGCACTCTAAAGAGTTTTATTTCAAGGTCTTACGGTTAGTATTGGAGGCGATGGCCTAAATCCTGCTTGGCACTTCGAAGGTGCTAGGGGGTCGTTCCGAGGCGGTAGCGACGGTTTACCATCATGCTCACTCGTGAGCGCAGAATTAGGGAAAGTGAGACCAATGAAAACTCTGTGGATAATCGTTTGCCTAGTCGCTTCGTGCCTTGCCTGGGGAAGCGCGCATGCTCTACCGACGCTGCAGGTGACTAACGGCATATTGACCGGGGCCACCGGCGTCGAAGTCACCGTCAACAACGTGACCACGCTATACGATGTCACATTTCAGGGTGGGACCTGTGCCGGGTTGTTCAGCGGGTGCGATTCCAGCAACGATTTCGTGTTTAAGACGGAAGGGGAGGCATTGGCCGCCTCGCAAGCCTTATTGGACCAGGTCTTTTTGGACGGGGCCTTTGGTGCCTTCGATTCCGCCCCGGATACAACCGCGGGGTGCTCAGATTTCGTTCTTTGCATGGTGCTGACGCCCTATGATTTTGGGCTCACCGTAGGCGGGTTGGCCGATGTGGGTTTTGCACAAAATCTGTTTGGCCCGTTGGACGACGTTTCTGGTCTCCTGATTGTTTCCCCCTCGGACGACCTAACTTCCGAAAGCTTCATCTATGCCGTGTGGTCCCGCGTACCGACCAACAACGTCCCGGAGGCGCCGTCACTGGCGCTGGTGGGGGCGGGCATGATGGCCTATGCCGTTTTCCGCCGCCGGAGTTCGAGTCAGCGCAACCGCGCTCGGTAAGGTTCGACCAACAAGCTTCACACGCGCTGCGAGTCATCTGCGCGCGATATCCGAACCCCTGGCTGGGGCCGGGCGAGACTGGTGGGGAAGGTCGCGATTAAAGCGACGTTTGCGATTGGAAGGGGTGGCGATTAACGCCACCGTTTGCGATTGATTCGACCAGTGCGCCGACCGCCGGGACTCGTCGCCACGATAGGTTCTTTTGGATGACCGGGATGCCATACAAGGGTTTCGTAAAAAAATCCGCCGCAACGCTGGATTTTTTGAACCTTTCTCGCTCGGAGGGAGAAATACCGATACGACGCGTCAGTGGGAGGTGCGGCGGGCGGTGTCATGGCTGGGCCGGATAGACCGGCAAGCGCTTCGAGATCAGGGCCATGAAAGGGATGATCGGCCATGGCTCCGTTCAGGTTCTTGTGAATGTACCGCCGGAGTTAGTCCGAGCGAAATCGGGAGGCGGGCCGAAACGATGATCCGGCACCGCATTTTGAGCCGAATCCCGATAAGAAGTTTCGGATGGAGCCGGATTAGGACGGGGCGTTCAATCCTTAACCCTAGTCCACCGAAATTTCATACGGCGTTATCGAGTGATCATCAAAAATAATTAAGGAGAAAACCATGGGTATGTCCAACCTCGGCCGGAAACAGCCGGTACCCGCACCAGAAGTGCTTGCATTGGATCAGCTACCGTTCCGAGCCCCCTCGGAGAGCGGTCTGTCGACCGAAGATGTCCGACCGCTCGCTCTTACCGCAAGCGCAGACATCACCACCCAGACGGTCACCGGAACGTTCACACCTTCCACCGGGGTTCTGACGGCACTCGGTGATGCATTCGACAACACGATCGAATTCAGCCGCAATGCGGCCGGAACCATTCTCATCAATGGCGGCGCCGTTCCGGTCGGGGGCGGTACCGCGACCGTCGCCAACACGAGCCTGATTCAGGGATTTGGGCTGGGCGGAAACGACACCATCACGCTCGACGAAACAAACGGTGCTTTGCCCCGCGCCAACCTTTTCGGCGGCACGGGAAACGACACGCTGACCGGCGGCTCGGGCGGCGACCAGCTCTTCGGGCAGGCGGGCGACGACGTCCTCTTCGGCAAAGGCGGCGTCGACTTTCTGTTCGGCGGTTCTGAAAACGATACGCTGACCGGCGGCGACGGCGATGACCAGATGTTCGGCGAGGCCGGCAACGACCGTATGATCTGGAATCCGGGCGATGACAGCGATCTGATGGAGGGCGGAACCGGCATCGACACCGCGGAAGTGAACGGCGGCAACGGCGCCGAGGTGTTTACGGTAACCGCCAACGGATCGCGCGTCCGTTTCGACCGCCTCGACCCGGCCCCTTTCGCACTCGATATCGGCACGACCGAGAATCTCGTCGTCAACATGAACGGCGGTAACGATACGTTTTCCGCAACCGGCAATCTAGCGAGCCTCATCCAGATCACTGTCGACGGCGGCGCCGGCGACGACACGATCCTGGGCAGCAACGGCGCCGACGTTCTCCTGGGCGGCGACGGCGACGACTTCATCGACGGCCAGCAGGGCAACGACGTCGCCTTCCTCGGCGCCGGCAACGACGTATTCCAGTGGGATCCGGGCGACGGCAGCGACACCGTCGAAGGCCAGGCCGGCTTCGACACGATGCTGTTCAACGGCAGCAACGTGGCCGAGAACATCGACGTTGCCGCCAACGGCGGCCGCGTGCGCTTCTTCCGCAACGTCGGCAGCATCACCATGGACCTGGACGACGTCGAGCGGATCGATTTCAGGGCGCTGGGCGGCGCGGACAACGTCGTGGTCAACGATCTGTCCGGCACGGACGTGACCGAAGTCAACATCGATCTCGCCGGAACGCTCGGCGGAGCGGCGGGCGATGGGCAGGCCGATACGGTGGTCACGAACGGCACGGGCGGCAACGACATCATCGACGTGTTCGGCGCCGGGACATCGGCGTCGGTGGTCGGACTGGCGGCGCAGGTTAACATCGCCAACAGCGAAGGCGCCAACGATTCGCTCGTCATCAACGGCGGGGCAGGCGACGACGGGATCACTGCGACCACCCTCCCGGCGGGCGTGATCAAGCTCGTGATCGACGGCGGCGCCGGCAACGACACGATCCTGGGCAGCCAGGGCGCCGACGTCCTCCTGGGTGGCGACGGTGACGACTTCATCGACGGCCAGCAGGGCAACGACGTCGCCTTGCTCGGCGCCGGCAACGACGTGTTCCAGTGGGATCCGGGCGACGGGAGCGACACCGTCGAAGGCCAGGCCGGCTTCGACACGATGCTGTTCAACGGCAGCAACGCGGCCGAGAACATCGACATCGCCGCCAACGGCGGCCGCGTGCACTTCTTCCGCAACGTCGGCAGCGTCACCATGGACCTGAACGACGTCGAACAGATCGATTTCAACGCGCTGGGCGGTGCCGACAACATCGTGATCGGCGATCTCAGCGGGACGGACGTCACTCAGATCAACATCGACCTGAGAGGCACCGGCGGGGGCGGCGACGGCGCGGCGGACACGGTCACGGTGAACGCCACGAATGGCGCCGACGTGTTCGGCGTCGCGGGCGATGCCGGCGGAATTACCGTCTTCGGTCTGCCGAGCCAGGTGAACATTTCCGGCCAGGAGGTTGCGAACGATCGGTTGACGCTCAATGGTCTTGGCGGGGATGACGTCATCGATGCTACCGGTCTGGAGGCTGGCGCAGTCCAACTGACGATGAACGGCGGCCTCGGCGCCGACGTTCTACTCGGCAGCGAAGGGGACGATCTGTTCAACGGCGGAGACGGCAACGACCTCGCAATCATGGGCGCGGGCGACGACACCTTCGTCTGGAATCCGGGCGACGACAACGACATCCTCGAAGGCCAGGCCGGCTTCGACACCATGCTGTTCAACGGCGCGAACGTCAGCGAAAACATCGATATCTCCGCCAACGGCGGCCGCGCGCGCTTCTTCCGCGACGTCGCCAACGTCACCATGGACCTGGACGACGTCGAGCGGATCGATTTCAGGGCGCTGGGCGGCGCCGACAACATCGTGGTCAACGATCTGTCCGGCACGGACGTGACCGAAGTCAACATCGATCTCGGCGCTTTCGGCGGCGGTAGCGACGGCCAGGCGGACACCATCTTCGTCAATGCGACCCAGGGGGACGACGTCATAATCGTCGTGGGCGATGGCAACGGAGTCTCCGTGCTGGGTCTTGCGGCCCGGATCAACATCACGAATTTCGACCCGACAATGGACCGCCTCGTGATCAACGGCCTCGCCGGCGATGACGTGATCGAGGCGTCGGGGTTGACGGTGGGCAGCATCCAGCTCACAGCCAATGGCGGCGATGACGACGACGTGCTGATCGGCGGTGACGGCAATGACGTGCTGCTCGGCGGCGCCGGCGACGACGTGCTGCTGGGTGGCGCCGGACTCGATGTGCTCGACGGCGGCACCGGGGACAACGTTGTGATCCAGAGCCTGGTGAGCGGTTCGACCACGGAGGGTGCCGGGATTGCCCCTCTGGGTATTCCGGAGATCAGCCTGGTGGGCGTAGGCGCGGAGCTGCAACAGAACGAGTTTCTGATCTAGCGGGTCTCCTCTGATCCGATATGGCGGTTCGCCCGCGAAAGCCCGGTTGCCCTGCCTTGCCGCCGAAGGCGCCGGGCAGGCGCAGCCGGCCTGATTCCGGTCAGAACACGAGCGCTCATGTTTCGGGAAGGAACGAATGCCCGATCCGCAAGGCCCGGCTTGAAGGCTGCCCGCTCTAATTTCATGCGGAGCGTTGAGGGTATCCGTTCAGCCTCTACTTAGGAATTCGAATGGGTACCCACCAACCGCAACCACAACACCAGGGTACATGGGTCCGGTCGGATCTGCGCCGGGCGCTGCAAACTTGCCGGACCTCCTTCTGGTCGGTAGGGTTCTTCAGTTTCTTCATCAACTTGCTGCTTCTGGTGCCGTCGATCTACATGCTGCAGGTCTACGATCGCGTGCTGAGCAGCGGCAGCGAGTCGACGCTCCTGATGCTGACGCTCATCGCGGTGTTCCTCTTCATCGTGATGGGCGGGCTGGAGTGGGTCCGTACCCAGATTCTGATCGTTACCAGCGCGCGTCTGGACAGTCTCCTGGGCGGGCGGGTTTTCGATGCGGTGTTCGCCCAGTCCCTCGCTTCCGGGGGCAGGATATCGTCCGCGCAGCCTTTGACCGACCTGCTACAAATCCGGCAGTTCCTAACCGGGCCGGGCCTCTTCGCGTTTTTTGACGCCCCCTGGTTTCCGGTTTATCTGGGGATGATGTTCCTGTTCCATCCGGTTTTCGGGGCAGTCGGCCTGATTTCGGCGTTCGTGCTGGCGGGCCTTGCTGTCTGGAACGAAGCGGCTACCCGCAAACACCTGCAGGAAGCCAACCGGCACGCCGTGGAGTCCAACCAGTTCACCCAGCGCAATCTGCGCAACGCGGAAGTGATCGAGGCCATGGGCATGCTGCCCCGGATGCGGACCCGCTGGCAGGACAAGCAGACCCTGTTGCTCGAGCTGCAAAGCCAGGCCAGTGCCAAGGGCGGCCTGATCGCCGCGCTGTCGAAGACTTACCGGCTGACCATCCAGTCGCTGATCCTTGGTCTCGGCGCCTATCTGGCCATCCACAGGGAGATCACACCGGGTTTGGTGATCGCGGGTTCCATACTGCTGGGCCGCGCCTTGGCGCCTCTGGACCTGATGATCAGCACCTGGCGGGGTTTTTCGCAGGCGCGGGCCGCTTACCAGCGGCTCGACGAACTGCTCAGCGCCGCCCCATACCGCGAACCGCCGATGCCGCTGCCCGCCCCGAGGGGTGAAATCCTCCTGGAAAGCGCCGTCGTCCAGCCGCCGGGCGCGTCCGCCCCGGTGCTCAAGGGCATCAGCCTTCGGATCGAACCGGGCACCGCACTGGGCGTGATCGGAGCCAGCGCCTCCGGCAAATCCACCCTGCTCCGCGCGATCCTGGGGCTTTATCCCGTAAGCCAGGGGGCCATCCGGCTTGATGGCGCCGAAACCACCCAATGGGACCGGGAGGCGCTGGGCAACTACATCGGCTATCTGCCTCAGGACGTCGAACTTCTCGACGGCAGCATCGGCGAAAACATCGCGCGATTCGGCACCGTCGACCCCGACAGGGTAGTGGCGGCCGCCCGCGCCGCCGGTATCCACGACATGATCTTGCGGCTGCCGGAAGGCTACGACACCAAAATCCTCGGCCACGGCAATATCCTCTCCGCCGGACAGCAGCAGCGGCTGGGACTGGCCCGCGCCTTGTTCGGCGACCCGAAGCTGGTGATCCTGGACGAGCCCAATTCCAACCTGGATCAGGAGGGTGAAAATGCCTTGGTCGCCGCCCTGGCCGAACTGAAGCGCAAAGGGTGCACCGTGATCGTGGTCACCCATCGCAAGAGCCTCCTGAGCCAGGTGGACAAGATCGTTCTGCTGGCGGAAGGTCTGGTGGCCGTGTCGGGACCGCGCGACCAGGTTCTGGCGAGCTTGCAGAATTCGACGCCGCGGCCGGCCGGCGGCCTCCGCCCCGTCGCGGCCGCTCCCGTCCACAATCCGTCTTGATGGCCGTGACGACCTCAGCCCAGCCATCGCTGCTGACCGACGACCGCCGTTTCCGCCGGCTCGGGTTCCTCGTCGTTTTCGCCATCTTCGGCGGCCTCGGCACCTGGGCGGCCCTCGCTCCGCTCAGCAGCGCAGCGCTGGCCCCGGGCGTCATCACCGTGGAAAACTACCGCAAGACGGTCCAGCATCTGGAAGGCGGCATCATCAAGACCATCCGGGTCCGCGACGGCGATTCGGTCGAAAAGGACCAGGTCTTGGCCACCCTCGACGACACCCAGCCGCGAGCCCAGCTCGAAGTCCTGCGCGGGCAGTATTACATCGCCGCGGCACGGGAAGCCCGCCTGATCGCGCAACGCGATGGCCTGAATGAGGTCCGCTATCCTCCCAATTTGCTCGTCCATGCAGACGATCCCCGGATCGATGACGCCATCCGCATACAGAACCACACTTTCACCGTCCGCAAGACGGCCCACGACGGCGAGATTTCCCTGTACCGGCGGCAGATCGAACAGCTCCGCGCCAAGCTCAAGGGTTTGCAGGCCCAAATCACCAGCCGTGATCGCCTGGTGAAGTCATTTCGGCACGAACTGGAGGATTTCGAGGCCCTTCTCAAGGAAGGCTACACCGAGAAGCAGAAAGTGCGGGAACTGGAGCGCAATCTGGCACAAAGCGAGGGCCAGCGCGGGGAATTGGCGTCTGAACTGGCAGCCACCGAACTACAGATCAGCGAGACCGAACTCAAGATCCTCCAGCTCCAGAAGGAGCTGCAGCGGGAGGTCGCGAAGGAACTGGGCGAGGTCCAGGCGGCCCTGTTCGAGTTGCGAGAAAAGATTCAGTCCCTGGAAAGCACAGTGGCGCGCACGGTCGTCAAGGCACCGGAGCCCGGCATGGTCCTGGGTCTGTCCGTGCACACCCTGGGGGGCGTCATCCAGCCGGGGGGAAAGATCCTGGACATTGTTCCGCAGGATGAGCGCTTGGTCGTGGAAGCCCGGCTGTCGCCTCAGGACATCGACCGTATCCAGCTCGGCCAGATGGCGGAGGTGCGGTTTACCGCCTTCAAATCCCGCGATACCCCAAAAATCGAGGGCAAGCTGATGGTTGTTTCCGCCGACCGTCTGGTGGACGAACAAACCCAGACTTCCTATTACCTGGCGCGGGTGGAAATCACGCCGGAAGGGCTTCAGGACCTGGCCCGCCAGAAACTGGACCTGGTGCCGGGCATGCCGGCCGAGGTCTTGATAAATACGGGCGAGCGCACCCTGTTCGAGTATCTGACCGACCCCTTCGTGAACACCGTCACCCGCTCCTTTATCGAAGATTGATCCATGACATTAGCCGGTTTCGGAAAGGGCCTCCTGTGCCTGGCGGTACTTGCTCTGCCTTCGGCCTCTTGCGCCGAGTCCCTGCTGGAGCTGTACCAGCGCACCCTGGAAACCAACCCCGTGCTGAAAAGCCGCGAATACTCGGTGGATCGAGCCAACGCCCAGAAAGACCAGGCATTCAGCAAATTGCTGCCGCAGATTTTCGCGGTCGGGAATTACTCTTACAACGATCTGCATCAACAGGCCGGACAAAGTTCGCTGAGCCTGAGCAGCTTGCCCGCGATCGATCAGCAATACAGCGGCCTGCGCGGAACGGTGCAGTTGCGCCAGGCCTTGTTTGACCTAGCCTCTTTCTATCGCTGGCAGAGCGCCGAAAATGTCATTTTGCAGTCGGAGCAGGAACTCGAGGCGGCGCGCATGGCTGTCGCGGGGGACCTGGTGGACCGGTATCTCAGGGCAGTCGAGGCTACCGACAACATCGCCTACGTGGCATCGGAAACAAAAGCCGTGGAAAGCCAGCTGAAAGGCCTGCAGCGGATGTACGAGCGGCAGATGGTGAAGGTGACCGATCTGTACGAGGTCGAGGCCTATTACCAAACGTTGGCCACCCGCGGGATCGAGGCGCGAAATGCCAAGGATGTGGCGCTGGAGAAACTGCGCGAGCTGGCCGGGGGTTCGGTGCGGGATGTCAACCCGGTCGGCCGGGAGCACTTTCCCCCCGTCCCGCGCGCTCCGGACGAATGGGTGCAGGAAGCGACCCGTAACAACCCGGCCCTGACCGCGCTACAACACGGCATCGACGCCACAGACAAACTGGTGACCAGCAGCCGGGCCGAGCATGCTCCGCTGCTTACCCTGCAGGTCTCCGAGACCTATGCGGACACCGGATTCGATAACCGTTCCCAGCCCCCTTACAACGTGTTCACCGCCGGCGTGCAGCTCACCGTCCCGATCTTCGAGGGCGGCCGGGTTCAGGCGGGGGTGAGGGATGCACAAGCCAGGCATCGGATCGCCCGGGAGCAGTTCGAGCAGAAGCGCCGAGAAATCGAACAGGAAACACGAACGGCATACCTGGATGCCATGGCCAGCTACTCGCGGATCGACTCCACCCGCCAGGAAGTGCGCGCGCAGGAGAAAGCCGCCGAGGCCCAGGAACGCGGCTATGAGCTCGGCGCTTCGACGATCGTCGACCTGCTCGAGGCCCGGCGCCGGCTGCTGAAGGCACGCGTCGAGCAGGCCAAGGCCCGCTACGACTACATCCGCGGGCTTGTTGGATTACAGGTCAGGGCCGGCAGTCTGTCCACGCCGTTCATGGAGGAGATCAACGGCTGGATGGCCGGGAAGTGATTCAGCGAGCGGGGCACGCGTTTGAAGAGCAGCGTCCAAAGGTGGCCTCCATTACCGCCAGTGGCGCCGTTGGCGGTTGTAGAAGATCTCGATCCATTCCGTGATGTCCGCGATGGTTTGTTGTCGCGTAGCAAACCGCCGGTGACGGACCCGTTCGTTCTTCAGCGTGCCCCAAAAGCTCTCCATAGGAGCATTTGGAGGCTTGAAACCGAACTGCTCCAGCAACGCCCGATAGGCATGGGCACAACACTGGCTCCCCTGACCGGAATGGTGAATCAGGCCTGGAGCGGCAATGCCGTTAAGTTAAGACGAATAACGTCACCCCGGCAGGGAATGCCGGGGTCCAGACGCCATGGACGGCAGAGGCCTCTCACTTCCTTGTGCACTGGATTCATGCCGCACAGTCCCTGTGCGGCACCCTACGGGCGCTTCGCGTGCAAATCGGCCTCGCCGCGCTACGCCGTCCCGCTTCGCTCGCGAGTCCTGGGCAGTCCTTC
>NZ_JBDIVO010000136.1:0-11593 GCF_039794385.1 Methylocaldum sp.
GAACTGTTCGCGCACGTGGCGCGCCGCCGGATCGGCTCATCCCGGACTTCGACGCCGCCGATGATCTCGCGGCTCCCTGGCGCCAAGCAGCACAAACCCACTTTGCCGCCACCGAGGACAAACAACGGGTGTCGGCTAGCTCTTGTTGGAAGCCCTGCGCCGGAGGGGGCTCGCCGGCGCCGAACTGGCTCGCGCGCGGTGTTCGAGCCCGAGGGTGAAGTTCCTCAAGAGTTGTCGCGGACTTTTAGCGACGCTGCGTCATGAGGATGATAATTGCAGCACTGGCCTCGGCCGTTCCGGCTGGCGGTCGGCTCGAGGAACCGGACCGGGATAAGCGCCGGCCCGGTTGTGACGTTCGGCCGCGCCGTCTGCTTCCGCAGTCAGCGAAGCAGATTTGCACCGAATCCTCGCCCATTCACCAAATGGGCTTGCCATGCGAGGCTCACGCAGCCAATTTGCTGGAACGGCGAGAGATGACGCTCATGCCGGCCAAGGCACTAGCGAGCAGCCAGAAGGCCGCTGGAACCGGTACCGCCGTCAGCGTGAGCGATCCATCCGCCTGGTAGAGAATGCTCGTCGATGTAACCGGTATGCCGCCGACGGAAGAGATGGCGGGAGGTGCGGTGGGGTTTCTGACGAACAGGGAGAACAACGACTGGCCGCCGCCGATGGTATCGGGATCGTATACCGCCGAATCATAGAAACTGGTGTTTCCGACGAAGGTAAATTCGCTCGAGGTTACGCCAAGACCGGAAGGAAACTGGGTGCTTACCGTGACGACCCCGGTTCCGCCCGTCACCGATCCCTTAAGAATATTGGTGCCGTCCGTGATGCCCGTGTCACCGGTTACGTCGCGATTGACGGCGTTGTCGAAAAACAGGTCCAGCGAGCCACTCAACACCTGGAAGTTGATGGTCCACAGCCCGTTGCCCAGATTCTGCGCGTTCGTGACTTGTGTTTGGAAAGCCGACTGGGTGGTCAACTCGTAAGAGACGTTCAGTTTGGGGTTGCTCACCGTGGAGGTGCCCAACTGATGGTTGGTGACGTAAGACTGGTACACGCCTGAATAGATGTCTCCCACCGTAATTTGGGAGGGATTGGCGATCGTGTCCGGTACGAGCAATGCCAGACCGCCGTCGCCCGCCGCGAAGTCGTAAGTATCGAAGGGACCGACCGCTTCGCCGGCCGAACCGCCCACGACGGTGTAGTCCGCGGTACCCACCCAGTTCGGCAAGGTTGCCGCACCGGCAGTACTTGAGAATCCGACGCCCGTCAAAGCGAGCGCCGAAATGATCTTACTTGGTTTCATCCGAATTACCTTTTCACTGTGTTGACGTTGAACTCACAGTGATGTCCGTGATTCTGCCCACAGGTGGTGAGCGGTGCCACGGTCCTCCCCATCACTCGGGAGGCGGCCCGGCGATCTCGACAAACGCGAGACCCGTGGCTTTCCGGCCCCGCCTCACGGCGGGTGTGGCTCTTCGGCAAACACGTTCAGCTGGTCCTACAGCTTGACGTGACCGGTAACCGACCTAAGCCTCCTTGCTCATTTTTTCGAAATACCCGGTCAAATTAAGCCGAGACTGTTACACGTCAGTTAATGATTGGTTAAATCTATGTAATCAATTTATGACAAATGACTCGTCGGAGACCGATTAGGTGGATTCTGTCCAGTCTCCTTCTCCATGAGCCAGTGAGCCAGGCTCAAAAAAGTGGACACCATCAATCGCGTAAATCCGGTGATTGGTGGTGGAACGAGATGGCGAAATTACCGAGACAGCCGTTCAAGGCCGAGCTTCGTGCGCAGGTGATGAGATGAGCCAGCGAGGGGAAACCATTCGTGCTGGAAGCGGCGCGGCGGCAGCGGATGGCGATAGACCGAAGGCACTCTGCCGATACGCCAGGTCGAATCGGCGGATCAGGTCCCGCTTGGTCCCCGGCCGCCTGCATCCGTTGGTCAGGCACCTCGAAAAACTTCGAGGTGCTCGTAAGCCAAGCCCAAGCCGCGTTTGGGCTTGGCGAAGAGAAAAACCGCCGGGAAGGCCTTGGTTCGGAGCCTGATCACGTTTCCGCCAGCCGTACACCGGCCCGCGTCCACACGAAGAGCCGAGCGAATTGGGACGGGTTAGCTTTGGCAACGGCTGGGATCAAAGCCTATCTTCGTAGACTTAGCGCGTTTTCATCTCGCTCGTACGGCAAAACAGGCTTGGCGGACGTCGTTGGCGCCTTCGGCTCGGGTGAATGGATTCAAGCATTCGTAGGTCGGCAATCCTTTGCCGACAAACCCGTTGGCCCAACGGCTATCTTCGTAGACTGAGTGCGCCGATCGTACAACTTTTTCGGCATGCACTCCGCACCACCAGCCCCGAGATCCCGCTGGCGAACAGCCAAAAGGCGGCCGGTACGGGAACCGCGCTGGACTGAATGCTCAAGGACAGACCGGCATTGGCGGCGAGCGGCCCCGAGAGGCTGAAGAACAATCCTTGATTGGGTTCGGACGGATTGCCCAACACGCCCAAATCAATATTTCCGGCGTACAACGCCTGGAAATTGAGCGTCGCCAGAGTCAGTGTCTGATTAGCCGGAAGATTGGGGATGCCGGGGAAGGCCGATCCCGCCAAATCCAGTCCGAGCAGGCCGCTGTCATCGCTGAAGGACGGCGAATACGTGACGCCGGTGAACTGAGCGGCGGTACCGTTCAGCACCGTGTCGAATCCGAACGCCAGCAATTCATCGGAAGCGTCCAACCCATCGAAGGGCTGAGTCAACGTTAAATCGATACTGAAGCTGTCGCCAACCAGCACGGGGGCATTCCCGACCAAATTGAGCGACACCACGGCCGAGTGGGAAGGGGCCACGGCCAATAGCCCCAGAATGGCAATTGCGAGGCGGGCTTTAAAAGTCAACATCGTTTATCTCCAGTTAGGGGAAAGGGCCGCCTCGTTGCAAGGAGGCGGCCGATCGCTGTTTAAAGGCCTGCCTTGACACGATAGGCAGCGTAGTGGCCATACCAGCGCTGGTAGTCGGCATAGGTCACGCAGCCGACGCCGTCGTAGTTAGCCTCCGCCAAGTAGCCGGATTGGCCCGAACACTTGCCCAAGGCGGAGCGGAAGCGGTTCTGGTCCGCTACGTCGACGTCGCCGTCCTTGTCGAGATCGCCCGGCACCAGCACTTCCACCACGACCGGATCGTGGTCCGACGAACGATGCGGATCGGCACTGTAGAAGCTGGTGACCTGATCCGGCGTCTTGAAGTCGGTGTTGTAGTCGAGCGCGATTGGCTCGTCCGCGTTGATGTGCCATTCCGCGACGCCCTTGACCTGATAAGTGAGCGTCAAACTGGACAGGGCATGATCCAGATAGCCTGCTTCGCCGTCGAACACGTACGAATACGCGTCCTCGCCAAGGAAAGCCGCGACCTGATTGGTAAAGCCGTTCTGTTCCAGGGTCCGGATGGGATCTTCCTTGGCGTAGGCATTCAGATCGCCGATGACCAGGGCATCGGTGTTGCCGCTCCCGGTGGGATCCGCCGCCAGCCAGTCGGCCAGGGCCTGGGCAGCCCCGGTCCGGGTCAGGTTGCAGTTTCCCTGCTCGTCGCCCACGTCCGGGTCTCCCACGTCGGTGCAAGCCGAGCCTTTGGACTTCAAGTGATTCACGACCACCGTCAGCTTCTTGTTGGACAGCTTGTCCAGGAAGGTCTGGGCCAGCGCGGGCCGATTCTTGGTGTCGATGAAATCGGGATCGACCGAGGAGTCCAGGATCGCGAACGACCCGACCGGGCTCACTTTCGCCGGCTTGTAGATCAGCGCCACGCGGATCTCGTCGGTGCCGACGATACCGGTGTCGATGAAGGCGTACTGAGAGGACCCGGCATAGACGTTGAGGCTGTCCACCAGATCCTGGATCGCCGGATAAGCATCGTCGTCGTTCTCGATTTCCATGAGGCCGATCACGTCGGCGTTCAGGCCGTGGATGGCGGGGACGATCTTGTCCTTCTGGCGGGTGAACTCGGCCGGGTTCTCGGCGCCGCGGGCCGTCGGGAATCCGCCGCCGAAGCCGTCGCCGTTGAAGTAGTTCAGCACGTTGAAACTGGCAATGCGGAGCGATCCGATGCCGGGCAACGCGGGCGGAACCGCGGGGCGCGGATTGTCCGCCACGAACAGGGGTTCCGCCGTGGGCAGCAGGCGGAAAGCACCGAAGGCGTAGCTCATCACCCCGGTCGCGCCGGTCAGCGTGTCGCCGCTCCGTAGCGTGTTGCCGGCGCTCAAGCCGGGAGCCGGGAAAATCACCGGGTCGGGATTCTGGACGTTGGAGCCGTCATCCACGAACAACCGATTCAGGTCGTTGGCCGCCGCCACCGCATTCGCCGCCGCGCCAGGCAAAGCGACGTGCGTCGGATTCCGAAGGCGACCGTCCGAGGACACCACGATCTGGCCGAAGCGGCCCAGCTGGAAGTTTTCGGTGACGGTCAAGCTCTGGGGCAAGTTGATCAGCATGCCTTCGTAGCGCTCCCGGTCGGTGGCCGATCCGTCGAAGGGCAGGGTTACGGGCGTCGCCGCCGGCAGCGGGTTTCCGCTGGCGAGTACGGTTACCGAGGAGGCGTTCAGCGTCGTCAGGCCGTTGGTTTCGGTCACGGTTCCGGTCACCCGCACCCAATCGCCCTGATCGACAGCGATAGTGGAATTGACGAACAAGCCTTCGGACGAAGCGGGATCGGCGTCGTAATCCGCCGGCTCCTCCTGAACGAAGAAGCCGCTCAATTCGGTCGCGCCCTGGAAGTCGCCCACAACAATGGCCTCCACCGTCACGGCCGCACCTGCGACGGGACTGGACAGGCCGGTACCCTGCACCGTACTGATCAGGCTGACGGAGGATGGCGGGGGCGGAGCGGAAGCGAAGAACTGCCCGGCATTGAGCGCACCGAAGGTGTTCTCGCCTGACGCCGCCCAGGCAAAGTCCTCGTAGGAAGTGCCGTTTCCGGTGAGCTGCAAGGATCCGCCGACCGGTGTGGAACTGCTTTCGCCGACGCCGATATCGGTGCTGGTGAGGCCGTTGGCAAGCCCGTTGGTGGCCGTGAAGACTCCTTCGTAACTCAGAAACTGAACGATTTGATTGGACGCATCCACCAGGGCGATGCCGTCCGGGGCGCCGTTCTGCAATCCGTCCTGGTTGTAAGCGATCGTGATCACGCCGTAGCCGGTACCGCCCAGGTCCGGAATCGTCCCGGAAAGGGTTTCGGACGTGGTCGCGGCGGGCGTGGCGTACGTGCCGCCGCCGTTGCCGTTGTAGCGGACGATTTTCCAGCCGCTCAGATCGGTGCCGGCCGGCCCCGCGATCTCGATGGCTTCGCCAGCGTCCGTCCCGGCGTTGTCGTAGTGGATTTCATTGATGAAAACCGGCGTCGCGGCGTACGCGGCAGGGCCCAGCGCCGCAAGCACCGCGCCGGTCAATACCTTGCGCATCATGTTGTTGTCCTTTTGGAATTTTGTTTCGGAGAAATCGATCACGGGGGCTTTCAACGGAAAATCTGCCGGTCCCGTAGAGCGAAGACACGGTAACGGCCGTTTGTGACCGCCGTTTGAAGGTCACGTGACAGTTTCCGAAACGGAAGCCCGTTCGGAGATTGGTTCAGGACAGGCCTGTCGAAGGACTTAATCAGAGATTCCTTATGGAATAATCCGTTTCGTCACGAGGCGACCAAGCCAGAGCATCGCGCCCATGACCACCATGCCCCATTGGGGTAGCGTGGGAATATCGCCGTCGTTGCCGGATTCAGGCGGGAAAGCGTCATTGACCGTGGTCGACGCGCCGGCGCTGTTGTTTGCGGAATTCGGATCGGCTGTCGGACTGCTCAGGCTGACGGAATTGACCAGGCTGCCGGCGGCGACGGGCTGAACGTTGATGAAAGCGGTGCCGGCTCCGCCATTCGTCAGCGGACCCAGATCGCAGCTTACGACCCCAGTGCTGTGCGTACAGTTGGCCGAGGCGGATAGAAAAACCGCACCCGAGGGAAGCGCATCAGTCACCGTGACGCCTTGAGCATCCGCGGGACCCGAGTTGATGACGGTGATCTGATAAGCGAGCTGAGCACCCACAGCGACCGGGTCGGGACTATCGTTCACGGTGACCGCAAGATCGGCGGCGGCAGTCACCGTGGTGTCGGCCGAGGCCGCATCATTGGCCGGATTCCCGTCCGGCGTGGCGGAAGCGGCTTGGATAGTATTCTGAATGGAACCCGCGGCATCGGCCCGCACGCTGATCGTTGCGTTGGCGGAACCGCCGGACGGGAGGTCGCCGAGGTTGCAGGTGACCGTACCTGCCAGGTGGGAACAGCCGGGAGACGCCGAGAGGAAACTCACGCCGGCCGGAAGTGCGTCGGTCAGGCTCGCTCCGGCCGCCACAGCGGGGCCTTGGTTGGTCACGGTGGCGGAATAAACCAGTTCGCCTCCTTGAAGAACGGGGTCCGGATTGTCCGACAAGGTGACCGAGAGATCCGCGGCGTTCTCGATGAAATTCCAGTGGAGGACGATGGTGCCATAGGCGCCGTTTTTGCCGTCCATGGCGATTTGGTAGGTCGTTCCGGGCTGCACGGCCAAACCGACCTGGCTCTGAGGCCCGCCGCTGTCGTCGCTGGAAGCTTTTGCCGCCAAGCCGTTGACCGCCGTTCCGGTGTAGACGGCCAGCAGGGTATCGACGGCGCTGCCCGAGGTATCCAGCGCCAGTTGGCCCGAGCCGGGCGAGGTCCATGTCCACCAGACGGATTTTCCGCCGGCGTTCCCGGCGTGATTGGGCTCCCCGGCCTCCTTGCTCGCGAACTCGTTCGAGCCGTTGGTTTGCCCCGAAGCGCCGCTCAGCGCGATGCGGTTCGCGAAGCGGTCGTTGGCGGGGGCCGGAAAAAGGCCCGTGAAGTCTATGCGCGGCTTGGTGATGGGAGCCGCAGGCCGGGTGTCGGTGACCGCGATGCCGTTCCCGGTCAGGCGGGCGACGGTCTGATCCAGCGTCTCCGAAGGGAATGCCGCACGCAGCACGGCCACCGCGCCCGCAGCATGAGGCGTGGCCTGCGATGTTCCGCCGGCGATCCAGCCGGCGGCGCTGATCATTGCGCCCGGCGCCAGCAAGGTCAGAAAAGACGCCGTATTGGAGAAGCAGGCCACCTTGTCCGCTGCGGTAGTCGCGTCGGTGCAGACGGACCAGGCTTTTTGGCCCTGGTTCGCGTCGTACACCGCGCCCACCGAGACCGCCTCGGGCGTGCACGCCGGCATGGGCAGCCCGTCCAGGTATGCCTCGTTGCCGGCGGCCGCCACGGTGAGAATGCCGGCGCCCCGGGCATTGGCGATGGGCGTCCGGAACGGATTGCCGTTCGCTCCGGAGAGCTGGCTGCACGGACTGGTGAACTTCGTGTCGGCGCCCAGGCTCATGTTGATGGCGACGATATTGTAGGCCGACCGGTTCGCGATGGCCCAGTCGATTCCAGCGATGACGTCGCTGCCGAAGGCGGTTGAGCCGGTAAATACGTCCAGGGCCGCAATTTTCGCTCCGGGCGCAACGCCCAGCGCGATCCCCGCCACGTTGCTGCCGTGGCCGTTGTCGTCTCGGTTATTATCGTCGGCCGCGATATCCACTGCCGCCACCACCTTGCAGCCTGAAGGAGCGCCCGGTGCCGTGCAGGAGCCGAAAGCGGAATGGGTGTAATCGACGCCCGTATCGAGCACGGCGACGGTGGTATTCGCACCGTTTCGACCGGAGCCCATGGGTATCGATTGATGGATCAGGGGCAGACTCTCGTTCAGCTTGTGGTGGAGTACGAGGTCGGGATAGACCGCTTTGACTTCGGGACGCGACAACAATGCTCGCAAGGCCCCCGCCGTCCGAAACCGCAGGAATGCCATGGGCAGATGCTCATAATCCCGCAGCAACTCGCGCTCCGCAGCGCCGGGCGCCGCCAAGGCCCGTTGCTTCAGAGTACGGTAACGGCCCGATTTGAAGGCCAGGATAGACGCGTCGTCGTAGCCTAGCCCCTTTTGGGCGCGAAGATCGGCTGCTTCCTTCTCGATGGCGGTATCGTCGAACAACACGATCAGATCCTGCGGCGTTCCCGCCTCCAGCCGAGCGAGGACATCGGGCGGGGCTTTCGACTTGCTGGCGGATTGCGACACCGGGAGTGCGGCAGCCCCCATGATCGGTTGCATGCTCAGCCAGGCGATCAATACGACAGCCCAATAGGTTCCGATCTTTCTCGGCGTCTGTGCTTGGTTAGGAAATCGAGATTTCATGCCCACGTCCGTTTTGGTTTACACGCAGTGCCAAAACCTTAACGTCCTAAGGTAAAAACTTGATGAAACGCTTCCTCACCCGAAGGCGAAACGGTAATATCGTTTGGCTTGCGACCAGCGTCAGCATTCCGATGGCGAGGGACAGGGCCGATCTCCCGCCGCCGTTCATGAAGTGCATCCAGGCGACCATGGGCGAGTGCGGCAACTCGTTGGGGGCTAATTGGTACAGCAGCAGATCCCAGGCGCTTCCCGCCAGTATCAACGGAATATCCAGCGCCTCGATCGCCGCCCATCCGGGCAGCGCCAGGATGGGAACGGCGAGCCTACAGGCTGGCGAAAATCCCGGCCACGCCAGCCACAAGGGAATCATGAGCAGGGGATGAAGTACGGCGTGCCCGGCCAACGTCGAGCAAACGATTTCGGTTCCCCTGGGAACTTCCCGGTCCCCCAGGTAGAAGACATGGATCGCCGTGAGTTTGGCCCGGACCACCGTATCGCCCTGAACGATCGCCAGGGTCAAATCTTCGACTTCGAATTCGGGCAGCGCCCAGCTCAGCACCCACCGATACTCCGGAAACCAGAACCGGGTGTAATCGTCGCCCAGATAAACCGACAGAGCCAGCAAGACCGTGTAAGCGACAACCAAGGTCCCGCCGGTCTTAAGCATGCAGAGTCGATCCATTGGCAGCCTTTTTACAGGCTACGGCCCAGGCCAGGAAAAACAGGCTCGTCAGCAGAATCAACACCACCGGCAGCATGTAACCGTGGAGCAGGCTGAACAGGGACTTGTCGTAGCGAAAGGCGTAGAACAGCGTCACGATGCGCGCCTGATTAAGACCATGGACGAACACAACGCCCAGGACGGCGCCACTCAGCTTGTGCCGCCAGGAGGTGCGATGGATCAGAATCGCGGCCAGCAGCAGGAAAAACGTTTCGATACCTTCGCAACCGTTAAGCACGTTGAGCCGAGCATGGGGCGACACCAGGCTGTGGCCCACTGCCCTTACGTTTTCGCCGGGGGTAATGAGGTTGATCAGTGCCACGCTCGGCCGGACCGTCAGCATGTCGATGAGCAGGCGCTCTACGGCCGTTCCGCGCCCAAGGCCGTAAAGCCATTGAAGCCCGGCGAAGATCAACAGGAAAGCAACAATGGATTTGAGTTCTCTAAGCGCCATGTCGGCTGTTCTTTAGCGATCTGTACCGAGTCTGATTCGATGTTTCGGATGGTGTCGGCTAGAGCGTTTTCATCCCGCTCGTACGACAAAACGTGCTTGGCGGACGTCGTTGGCGCCTTCGGCTCGGGTGAATGGATTCAAGCATTCGTAGGTCGGCAAGCCTTTGCCGACGAATCCGTTGGCCCAACTGCACCGTCGGGAAGGGCGGCTTCGGCGCTCCGTTGGCAAGCCGGAGATCGCAGATAGCGTCGGATCGCGGCAAAAACCCAACGCCCGACAAGGCGAATCGCTGGGTTTTAGGCCGGGACTGCCGGATGCCCCCGGCGCGTCGGTGCTAATCCCTATCGCTGAGGCGCAAATCGGGCCTTAATGCTGACGGCGGCCGCGAAAGTCCAAAGGGTGATCCAGCTTGATTTTGATGAACTCGTTATTGTCCGAATTCGAATCCCGTCCTCCGGTGCCAGGATAGTTGTTGTCGTTCATCACCAGGAGGGTGGTTGGGTTCAGGATCAACACGTCCTCGATGGTCACGAACGGAAAGGTGAAGGTGGTGCTGCCGTCGCGGTTCAAGTCGTGCGGATCGGGGATGTTCATCAGATCCACCAGTTCTGTCTTCTTTACCAAACCGCCGTTGGCGACGCTCGCCATGTCAGCCAGGTAGAGCTTCTTGAACGGCGTGCCGTTGGTCGCGGTGCCGCCGTTACGCTCGATGACGATGAACTGATGATCGTTGATCGCGGTCATGTCGCCGATGTTGGTCCCTTCCGCTTCGAGCTGATACAGCCAATTGTTCCCCGTGTAGCTTTCCGTATCGATGTCGAATTCGTTGATTCGCAGCGTCTTAACCGGATCGCCCGTCACGGTGCCTTCCAGCAGCGTGTAGAGCTTGTCGCCGGCCGGATTGATCGCCATGCCCTCGAAGCCACGGGAGGTGCCGAGGTTAGGAATACCTGCCCCGAGATAAGGGTTCTGGGGCGACATGACGTCCGGACCGGTGGCCGAGGAGCCAGGCGGAAGGATGTTGGGGGTGGCGATCTCGCTGCGTAGAACCTTGCCCTTGTGGTCGGTTTTCACCAGGAACGGGCCGAATTCTTCTCCGAACCACAAATTGCCGTTCTTGTCCTTACGTACCGCTTCGATGTCGAGATCCGAGCCGGTCAACAGTCGATTTGCTTGAATGCTCGAGTCAACGGGGATGTCGTTCGCGCCATTGGGGTAGTTCGCCATGCCGGCGACGATGTCAAACCCAATCTTGTGGTCCGGGTCGTTCAAACTGATAAAGCTCTTGCTGGTGAAGGCCCTCAGCTTCTTGCCGGTTTCGAACTCGGCCGGGCTTACCTTGCCGCTGCCAACCACAGATCGACCGTTCCACGTCTTGAAGTCGGGCCGCATGGCGTAAAGGCGCAGCAGGGTGTCGGCGGAATTGGTCTTGGCACCGAAACCGTTGTCCGTCATCACGTAGAACGAATTGCCCGTCGGCCCCCTCAGAACGGCCGAAAAACCCTGGACCGGCTGCCTGTCGACCAACGGCAGGCTGTTGCCACCAGCTCCTGCACCGGCGAATTGTCCGGAAGTCGGGCCGACGGCAAACGTGTTGGCCGGCAGCATTGCAAAACCGGTGAGTTCCGTTGCCTGAACGCCGGCGGCCACGACTGCGGCGGTCAGGGCGGAGGCTTGGGCGAAAGGCATGACAATTTTCCAGGCATTTGTTTTCACGGGATTTGTTCTCCTGAAGTCGCTGAGTGAAGTCGGACCGCGTGCCGCGCACCCGATTCGCTCGAGGAGCTGACAGGCGGCGGCACACGGAACCACCAATCTTAGGGGCGGAGTGTTACTGCTCGGTGACGCCGCCAGAGAGCATGCACGGAGGCACACCGTACGACCTCGCGAGCCATCGCCAACTGCGCCTTCGGCTCGGGTGAATGGATTCAAGCATTCGTAGGTCGGCAATCCTTTCCCAATCGCAAACGGTCGCTTTAGTCGCGACCCTTCCGACGAAGACGCTCGGCCGGGACGTGGCGTCGGGAAGGGGGGCTTCGGCGCTCCAATCGCAAACGGTCATCCCAGGAGCGCTGGGATGACCCTTCCAATCGCAAACGGCCTGGCCGGGAGCGCCGGCCACGCCCTTCCCGAAGACACCGTTTGC
>NZ_JBDIVO010000137.1:0-11579 GCF_039794385.1 Methylocaldum sp.
TCAATTGGCTGAAGCTATCGCGAGGAAAAAGCAAACCGGCTCCGGTGACACCGGAAACGGCAGTTGATCGTTACGGACTTGGTCGCCGATAACATTCTGTTCTATCCGAAAACGATTTCGTAGTAGGGTGGGTTAGGCCGCGCGGCCGTAACCCACCGAGCGACCTCGAATCGGTGGGTTACGCTCCGCTAACCCACCCTACGTAATGTTCACTCGAATGCCGAATGGAATTAGGCGCGTATCGCACGACACCTGCAAAGTTCCTTTGGTGTTTCCGCGCGCCGTAGCCCACCGACCAAGGCCGCGCAACCGGTGGGTTACGGCGCGCGAAGAGTTCCGTGACTGCCGAATGCTTCGTGGGAGTGCGCGCCTAACCCACCCTACACCAGATATACGAATCGGAACATTGTTTTCGGACGCACCTTAAGCACAGGGCAGGGAGCCCGGCGCCCGCGTTATGTTGGCGTGAGCCTGCTTCTCTGCCGCCGCAAGCGCGCGGGCTTCGTCTTTCCTGTCAGCCAGGCTGCATTTCATCGGCATTGGCGACAAATTCGATGCGCGTGACTTCGTCGAATACCTCGTTGGGAATGGTGTGCTCGTACTGGTTTTCATACCAGCTGCGGCAATACGGTAGGAAGATCCTCCCCTGATGGATGTGGTGCAAAACCTTGTCCCCTCGGTAGAGCACGTAATCGACCCCGGTGTTGTCGCCACGGCTGCTCCAATCGTCACCGAACACTTCGAACTGGATGAATAACTTGGAAAACAGGCGGCCCGCTTCGGTCGTCTTGACCGCGGTGACACGGACATTCTGGTAACGACGGGCAACGGCGTCGGTGTCGAGGGTTTGCAGGAACTCCTGCAATTTTCCCTTTTTCACCTGCGTCGTCTCGTCGATGGGAACGCCCAGGTCGTTGAGTCCCATAGTTTTGGCGGGCGCCAGTTCAATCGAAGCGATATGTTTTACTAACGAAGCCATAATCTTGCCTTTAATGTGCCCGTGCGCATTGTCGCTCCCCTCCCTGCTAAGAGAGAGCTCAACATAAACCACTGGATTGTTCGGGAGATGCCGGCCTGATCCGGTTCTTCTCAGCGCGCGGCGACGGTACTCAGAAGCAAGGTGTGAATCGTTGTCCATCCCCTCGGTACCGGGTTGCGCTGGAAAAACGCCGGGTCAGCCATGAAGGTTTGTCGCGGCCGCTCGCTGAACACGCCGCCGATGTCGCATAGCGGAATGACGCGGTCCTGCGGCGGCTGACAGTCAACGCAAACCATCCCCCTTACCACGACAACCCCAGCCTCTACATTTCCCCGCGCAATGATGTCGTGCGGCCAAAACCCGAAGATCATGCCGCCGTCGTTAAGCATCACTTGGGTCGAGAGCCCGTTGTTGATCAATCGAATTAATGAGGTAACGTTATTCATCGCTTTCTACGCAATTCCGTCGGGTTCGACCGGTCGATGGACCAAGACGACCTTTGGCCTTGACCGGGACGGCTTATTATTACCCGCATTTCCCGCCGAGAGTTAGCTGCCGGTGACGCTGATCGCGCTCTTATCGAGCAGCGCACTGTTTCCGAAAACGGCTGATGTCGGCGCGACCCGCCCGAAGCTGAGCGATTGATGATCTTGGAAAAAACGCGAAGCGGCCTCCTGACGAAGACCACGAATGCGAAGATCGGAAATGCCCGCACGCTTTCATGCGCGCCGAAACGCCTGCGATTGGGTGTGTTGATCGCCGGCAACGAGCGCGCATGATCATTCAGCAAGGGCGCACACGGCACCGGCATGTACGCTCGTTACCGAAGCCATCATCACTGCAAGTGCCGGATCAAACCCGGCAATTCCTTGAAATCGTCGAACCATACCGGACGCACGCCGAATTCGAGGTATTTGGCCGATTCCGCCTCGATCTCGTCCGGGGCCGGTTCCTTCCCCTGTCTGTCGTGCGGCCACTTCAGGAGCGCGTAGTGGTAGCGGCCCGGGTATTCCGCGATGGCTTCCCGAAGCAGGTCGTTCATCGCGTCATCGGTGAACGAACAACCGATATAGAGCGCGATATGTACCGGATTGGCCAGAAATCCCCGATAAACCGTCTCCAGAATCCTGGATCGCGGACCTTTGTACACCGTCAGGTACTGGGACGTCGAAAAGACAAAGCGGACGTCCGTTATCAAAAAAATGCGTCTGGGCGTGTAGCCGTGCAGATGAAAGACCGGTTGGTGCCACCGGCTGTTGCGGGCCAGTTCGTCGGGGTCGCCTCGAAGCTCATCGCCTTTCATGGCCCAGGCCGCATGCGGGATCTTCTGTTCGGCGAGCGCTTCGGACATGAGGACATCGAAGTTGTAGGTAATGATCGAGTCCCAGCCCGGAAACAGGCCGGGACCGCGCACCGGCACCTCCTGCGCATGCGCCAGTTCGGCGATGGCCCGGTGGGTCTCGCCGGGCTCTTTCGCGCGCGTATAGAGAATCCTGGTGAGCAGGCGAAACAGATGTTGACCGCAAAGGTCGTAACACACTTGCGCCCCCTGCATTAGGGTCTCGACATCGGTGGAAGGGCCTTTGGCCTTCACCTCGGCGAAGATCTTTCGTGCGATTTGCTCCTGCTCCGGCGTAAAGCGCCTCACTTCGCTGACCCGTTGCTCAAAGCGCCAGGTGCCGCTCCCGCCGGTGCGCACGGTGCCGTCGGGAAGGAATTCGATCGGAGCTTGAGGAGGATTGTCGGCGGCGGGCACGGATTCATGGAATTCCAGGCCCTTGTCGAGCGTTTCCTCCAGCATCAAGAGCACCAGATCCGACCAGGACGGCGCACCGGCGCCCATCGAGACTCCGGCTCCCAACACCGGCGACAGCGCGCTCGATCGGCGAATCAGGCGCAGCAGCCCGAGATCGAACTCCCGAATGCGCCATCCGAGCCGGGTCCGGATCTCCTCGATGTAAGGCAGTACCAGACGCACTTCGGAGCGGATATCGGGCAGCGGACGGTTGGATAGCGGATGCTGACTGGCCCGGTAGATCCCGTTGACGTAGGTTTCGAGCTCGAACAGCGCGGCGGCCGGATCGTCGTTGAGAGCAAGCTGTTCCAATCGCGAAAGATCGCCGCCGTGCAGCGCTCTTTGCCAGGCGGCGTGCTGCTCCGAGGGGCGCGGGACCAATGACGGATCTTGCGGCATCTTCGTGTCCTCCGATTGCAGCAATCGCGCATTTGCCGCCCTGACGGGCATGAAAAACGCAATGGTATGAACAGATTGGGGACGGTAGCTCGTCGATGATCCAAAAGCCGAATTTTCGAGTCAAGGATTTTTAGGCGGACTGGGCCAAGAGGAAACGGCCCCGTCCAGCCGGTAATTTGTCGGCTCAACCGAAACAATCGAAACGCCATAAAGAGGCCGCACTCCCATGGCGCGTTTGAGGCTTCGATCCGCGACCTCCAAAGACGTCTTTGCCCGGCCGGGTGGCCGTGCACTCGCCTGTCGGTTCCGTTACCGCGAGCCGTTGACCCTTCCTTCGCTTCGAACCAAATGCGAAAATGCGTTGATTCAAACGGAATACCCTTTCTGTACATTAGGATGAGACTACAACTCCTGCCGGTGCGCCCGTTGAGCCTGGCAAACGCCTGGATATCCAGGGCGTGACGCGGGGAAGATCGGTCTTCCACTCCGCCGAAATCGATCGGTCCATCTGCCTGCCTGCCCCGTAATTACGACCCTGGTAAAGCCGTGTTCGAGTCGCCCCGCCCAAAATTCCTTCACCTTGCCTTATTCCCCGCCGCCTACCTGCTGGGTTCCTGGCTCGGCCATTGGCTGACGCTGCTGCCCGGATCGGGCGTAACCTTGTGGCCGCCGAGCGGTCTCTATCTTGCGGTGCTGTTGTTGAGCGAGAAACGCCATTGGCCTTGGTGGATATTGGCCGGATTGCCCGCCGAAGCGGCCGGCGACCTGTGGCTGTTCCACATTCCGCTTTCCGCCGCTTTTTCCATCTATTTGGGCAATACGCTCGAAGCACTGGTCGGCGCAAGCCTGGTGCGCGGCTGGTGCGGCGCGCCGTTTCAGTTGCGCGGGTTGCGGGAGGTGCTGGTGCTGATCCTCTTCGGCGCGTTGTTGAGCCCCGTCCTCAGCGCGACGTTGGGTGCCGCGATCTTGGCCGCGCTCGGGTGGCAGGCGTTCACCTGGGTTTGGCCGCTCTGGTGGGTCGGCGACGGCGTGGGCGTCCTGATCGTGGCTCCCCTGGTCCTGGAGGTCTTTCAGGCTCGATGGAAATGGCGGGACATCCAAGTCGCTCGCTGGGTTGAAGCCGGGACGATGATCGCCGTGTTCGTCGCTATTGCCCACCTCGTCTTCACCGGCCGATTTCCGTACGGCTACATCATCATGCTGCCCCTGCTGTGGGCCACGCTGCGCTTCGAAATTTTCGGAATGGCGCTGACCATGGCCATCCTGACGGTCATGGCGGTGCGCTACACGGCGGGCGGGCTCGGGCTGTTCGCAAATCCCGACTTCGCTCCCGATGAGCGGCAGTGGCTGGTACAGATGTTCTTGGTCATCGTCGCCTTCTCGGCGCTCGTGGTCGCCGCCCTTACCCGGCAACACCGGCAGGCGCTGTTCAGTTTAGAGCGCGCCTACGGCGAGCTCGAAGCCCGCGTGCTCGAACGTACGGCGGAGGCACGCGAGAACGAGGAGCGGCTACGGCTGTTTATCGAATATGCACCCGCGGCGGTAGCCATGTTCGACCGTGAAATGCGTTATCTCGCCGTCAGCCGCCGTTGGCTGGACGATTACAGTCTCGAAGGCGAGGTGCGGGGCCGTTCCCATTACGACGTCTTCCCCGAGATTCCCGAGCGCTGGAGAAACGCCCATCGCCGCGCACTGGCCGGCGAAGTCGTTACCGCCGACGAAGACCACTTCGTCCGAACCAATGGAACCGTCCAATGGCAGCGTTGGGAGGTGCGGCCGTGGCGCGGGGCGGATGGCGCCATCGGCGGGATAATCCTTTTTACCGAGGACATCACCGACCGCAAGGTGGCCGAGAACGCGGTGCGCGCGTCGGAAGAGAAATACCGAGCCCTGTTCGAGTCCATAGACCAGGGGTTTTGTACCATCGAAGTGTTGTTCGATGAAAACGAAAAACCCGTGGATTACCGGTTCCTGACCGTCAATCCGGCATTTGAACGCCAGACGGGAATTCCCAACGCGGCCGGCAGACGGATGCGGGAAATCGCCCCTCTGCACGAGGAACACTGGTTCGAGATTTACGGCCGGATCGCCTTGACGGGCGAGCCGATGCGTTTCGAGAACCGCGCGGCGCAGCTCCACCGTTATTACGATGTTTACGCCTTTCGGATCGGCGCGCCGGAGGAACGAAAAGTGGCGATTCTTTTCAACGACATCACCGAGCGCAAGCGCGCCGACGAGGCCCTCCGCGCCAGCGAGCAGCGCTTCCGCGCCATCTTCGAGCATGCGGGGACCGGCATCGCCATCACCGACGAAGAGGGACATGTTCTGAAGTGCAATCCCGCATTTTGCACTCTGCTCGGCTATACCCAGGAGGAACTCGGTCACCTCGTTTTGCCCGACCTGGTGCATCCCGACGACTGTGCCGCCAATTTTTCCGCGCTCCGCCGCCTGCGGGAAGAGGAACTTCCTTACTTCGAAATGGAAAACCGCTACCTGCGCAAGGACGGCCAAACGGTCTGGGTGCGCAAGTTCGTTTCGCTGCTGCGTGAATCGGCGGATGTGCCGGCGCACCTGGTGGCGCTGGTAACCGACATGACCGAGCGCCACCACATGGAGGAAGCCTTGCGCGCTGCCGACCGCCAGAAGGACGAGTTCCTGGCGATGCTGGCGCACGAGCTGAGAAATCCGCTGGCCCCGATCCGCAATGCCCTGTACGTGCTGCAAAGATCCGACGCCGAAGCTGTGGCCAACGAACGCACTCGTGCCATGCTCACGATGATGGAGCGCCAGGTGAACCATTTGGTCCGGCTGGTGGACGATCTCCTGGAAGTGTCCCGCATCACCCGCGGCAAGATCGAGCTCAAGAAGGAACGAGTCGATCTGGCGGTTGTCATCGGTCATGCCGTTGAAACCAATCAGCCGCTCATCCAGGCAAACGACCACGATCTGAGCGTTTCCCTCCCGCCGGAACCCTTGCTTCTCGATGCGGACCCGGTGCGGATTGCCCAGATTTTCGCCAATCTGCTCAACAACGCCACCAAGTACACGCCTGCCGGCGGACACATTCATCTCACGGCGGCGCAAATGGGCAACGAGGCCGTCGTCCGCGTCCGCGACACCGGTGTCGGTATTTCGGCCGGGATGTTGCCCCACGTGTTCGATCTTTTCACCCAGGTCGACCGTACCCTCGACCGGTCTCAAGGGGGGCTGGGAATCGGGCTGGCCCTGGTGCGCCGCCTGGTCGAGCTGCACGGCGGCCGGGTCGAGGTCCACAGCGAGGGATCGGGCCGGGGCAGCGAGTTCGTGGTGTATCTGCCGCTGGCCGCCGCCGCTTCGGCCGACGCCGCGATCTCGGAAGCCGCGGTTCCGTAAGCCAGGCCGTCTCTGCACGAGTCGCCGCGTTGAATCGTGGTGGCGGCTAATTCCATTCGACATTCGAATGGACATTCATCGTAGGATGGGTAGAGCGAAGCGAAACCCATCGATGGTGGGATAGCCCCTCGGCTCCGCTCGCGACAGGCTCCGCGTAACCCACCGATCCGAGGTCGCGCGATGGGTTACGGTCTCGCGGCCTGCTGCTCGAATTTTCCGACGGCGATATCCGGGTAGCCCGTGATGGGCCGGTGACATTGAACGCCTCGCCCGCTTGGGCAATGCCGGTCCTGCGGCATAGCCGGATAGGCCTTCCGGATCAGGGACTGGTCGGATCCCAAATAAGACGGGCGAGATCCGTCAAATCGACATCCCGGTCGACGGGACATTGCGGGCAATCCAGGCGATTGGGCCGATTCGGGCATCGGCTGCATTGGCGAATCAGCATCTCAGCCCGTTCAAGATCGCGTTCCACCAATTCCAGCTCGCTCCGGGTCGAATCAATCCATCCCCGCAGTTCATCCAGGAGCGGCAATACCTTCGATACGGCTTCCGCCCCGGAGCCGCATTGCTCGCGAACGCAAGCGAGCCGCTGCACATCGCTCAATTCCATCCCCAAGCGGGCAAGCCGGAGGACGATCGCCATGCGTTTGACGTCTTTCTTGCGGTAAAGCCGGGTCCCGCCACGGGTCCGTTCGGGCGCGATCAGGCCCAGTTCTTCGTACAGGCGGATAGTTCTGGGCGTGGTTCCCAGGTCTTCGGCTAACTCGCCGATCTTCAGCATGTCGCGCTGGTCGCGCGGAGGGAGGCGCATAACCATTACATCTCTATATTTGACGTTTACGGAAGATTCTGTTGACGCATCGGATGGAGCCGAGTTATAAGGTTTCCATCCAAGATTGGTTTTATATTAATGAATTTTAATTAAATATAGATATTGATGAGCTTCAGGAATGCGAGCAAACAAGGCTTTTTGGGTTGACATGTTATTCCGTTACAGGACGAAAGTGATGGCCTGTCACCGGTTGGCGCTGACGGGCGGAGTTTATCCTCGCTCGCTGCGGGTTACCCTGGTCGTCGGCACGCTCTTGAATCTTATCAACCAACCCGAGGCTCTCCTGGGCGCGTCGCCCTGGAATTTGACGCAGGCGATTTTGACCTATGCGGTGCCTTTTCTTGTCGCCACCTATGGCGCCGTGTCCGGGAGCATCCGACAGAACGGCCGCTCGGCATGAACCCCGATACGGATATTTTGCGGCCGAAAGTGAACCCCTCCATCTCGTTACCTTGTGGAGAATACCATGACGATTCCAACTGAACCGATCGGCAGCATCCCCCGTCCTCCGGAGCTTTTAGCGTTATTGCGGGAATTTCGTGCCGGCCGGGCTTCCTCGGAGCGGCTGGCGACGGTGTCCGAGGAGGCTCTGCGCGATACCCTCCGCCGCTTCGAAGACACCGGGTCGCCAGTCGTTACGGATGGCGAGCAAACCAAGCCGAGCTTTGCCACTTATCCGCTACAGGGCCTTCCCAACATCGCCCCGGACGGCGCGGTCATTACGTTTGCCGATGGCCATACGCGCCAGTTGCCGCGGTTGACGGCGGGGCCGTTTCGCTACGCGACGTACGCCGACCAATACCTCCGGGCTGCCCAACGCCTGACCTCATTGCCCGTGAAGCAGGCCGTCATTTCGGCTTCGGCGCTCAGTCTGATCTATCCGCCCGACGGGATCGAAGGCTATCCTCGGGAAGCTTTCCTCGACGACCTCGTCCGGGAAGCCGCCCGGGATATCCGGGGTTGTCTCGAGGCGGGAGCCCATCGCGTGCAGATCGATTTCACGGAGGGTCGGCTCGCGGTCAAGCTCGATCCCTCGAGGCGGTTGCTTCGGGAATTCATCGCTTTGAACAATCGCGTGCTCGATCATTTCACTCCCGAGGAGCGGCGGCGCATCGGCGTTCATACCTGCCCCGGCGGCGACCGCGACTCGACCCACAGTGCGGACGTGGACTATGCCGAACTCTTGCCGAGTTTGCTCGAGCTCAAGGCCGACAATTTTTACGTTCAGCTGGCCAGCGAAAAACAGTCCGACCGCGCGCTCGCCGCGCTTCGGCGGCATGTGCGGCCGGGGCAGAGGATTTTCGTCGGCGTGATCGACGTGCTCAATCCGGAGGTCGAGACGCCGGAGGCGGTGCGCGATCGCGTGTTGAAGGCCGCAGAATACCTTTCGCTCGATCAACTGGGAACGACCGATGATTGCGGCTTTTCGCCGTTCGAGGACGACACCTCGACCGGCCGCGATACGGCGTTCGGAAAGATTCGATCGAGAGTGCTGGGTACGAAGCTAGCCGAGCTCATTCTGGAACGATAGCCGATCGAGAGGGTTGGAAGACGGGGACATGGAAAGTCGGTCAGGCTTTGGCGCTTTGATGGCCCGCCTGTTCTCCCGTCACCCGGTACGCCATGTCCGGCTGCCGTGATGGTTACGACTGCGTAAATCTCGTATTCCGTCTCAAGATATCGACGGATGTCTCTCGGCCTTGACAAAGGGTCCTCAAGAGGCGTATTACCGCTCGGGAAAGGCTCATGACGCTCAAATAAAAAAGGAGAAAGCTCATGGCAACTCTGAGTTGGTCGCTCACGATACAGGTCAGTGGCAGCGCGGCGGTGACTCTTTCCCGCCCGCCTCAGGAGATCGAGGCAACCGACCGGATCGAGGTTTCGATCCAGCCGGGCGACAGCGATAAGGTCATCGACCTGCAACCGGGGGGAAGCAGCGCCATTCACCTTCTGGTGATCAAGTCTTCCGCTTACGGTACGCATCTGAGCTTCAAGGTCAGTGACGGGACCACCGATTCCTCCTCTCTGACACTGGACAGTCCCCAAATCTTCTCCGGTGGCGGCGTCGCCTTGTTCGGCGTGGCGCCACGCCAAATGAAATTCACCAATAGCAGCTCCGACAAGCCCGCCAGCGTCGAGATCCTCGTCGCGCGGGATGCCACGCCTTGATATGACGGCCGGGGATGCAGGTCCCCGTTCTTAACCAACCAGTCGATACGGAGAGATCGCCATGCCCGTTGCTCTTACCTATCCCGGTGTCTATATCGAAGAAGTGCCCAGCGGCGTTCGAACCATCACGGGCGTGGCCACCTCCATTACCGCCTTCATCGGAAGGGCGTTGCAAGGCCCCGTGAACCAAGCCGTTCGCATCCAGAGCTTCGCCGAGTACACCCGCCTCTTCGGCGGTTTGTGGCAGGCCAGCACCATGAGCTATGCCGTCAGCCATTTCTTCCAGCACGGCGGGAGCGATGCGATCATCGTGCGGGTCTTCAATGGCGACGTGGCGGCCAGCACCGCGACCATCACCCTGGTCACGACGACCGGCAACCTGGTGTTGGAAGCATCCAGCCCAGGCACCTGGGGTGCCGCCCTGCGCGCTACGGTGGATCACGAAACCCGCGATCCGGGCGACACGGCCCTGTTCAACCTGACCGTCGAGCAGCTCGACCGCCCCGGCGGCACACGGGTGATCGCCTCCGAGCGTTTCCGCAACGTGTCGGGCAAGGTCACGGATCCGCGCTTCGTCGATACCGTTCTCGCCCAGGGGTCGAGTTTCGTGAGGGTGCGTACCTCGGCACCGGACGGCGAAAGCCCCACCGACGCCACGCAAGCGGCGGTAGGCAACGCCACCGATGACGGAGACCCGCTGGTCGACGGGCAAATCACCGGCGATCCGAATCAACGCACCGGGATCCATGCCCTGGAGCCGGTCGACCTGTTCAACTTGCTCTGCATTCCGCCTCTGGGAACGGAGCGGGATACGCCGCCGGCCGGCACCGGTGCGTCGTGGCCGGATGTCGACAACGCGACCTGGGCCGCCGCGGCAAGTTACTGCCAGGACCGCCGGGCGATGTTGATCGTCGACCCGCCCGCGGCCTGGACCGCGAATCCGAGCACGGCGGTCGCCACGGCCGAGGCCGGGGTGAACGGGGTCCGCGGAACCATCGGCAACGACGACGCCCGCAACGCGGTCATGTATTTCCCGCGGCTCCGGATGCCGGACCCCCTCAACGAGAATCGCCTGGGCAGCTTCGCCCCCTGCGGGGCGCTGGCTGGGATCATGGCGCGGACCGACGCCCAGCGCGGCGTGTGGAAAGCGCCGGCCGGCCTGGAAGCGTCGTTCTCCGGGGTCCAGGAATTCACCTACACCCTCACCGACGGCGAGAACGGGCGCTTGAATCCCCTGGGCCTCAACTGCCTGCGCAGCTTTCCGGTCGCCGGCAAGGTCGTGTGGGGCGCCCGCACCCTGGTCGGGGCCGATCTGCTCGCTTCGGAATGGAAATACCTGCCGGTGCGGCGTATGGCCCTCTTTCTCGAGGAAAGTCTTTACCGCGGCACCCAGTGGGTGGTGTTCGAGCCCAACGATGAACCCCTCTGGGCGCAGATCCGGCTCAACGTGGGCGCGTTCATGCAGAACCTGTTCCGCCAGGGCGCTTTCCAGGGCCAGAGTCCCAGGGAAGCGTATCTCGTCAAGTGCGACCGCGAGACCACCACGCAGAACGATATCAATTTGGGCATCGTGAACATCCTGGTGGGCTTCGCTCCGCTCAAGCCCGCCGAATTCGTGGTGATTCGCATTCAGCAGTTGGCCGGACAGATTCAGGCTTAACCGGGGAGAATTCAAGATGGCGCAGTTTTCCGTGAACGCTCAGCGTTTCGATCCGTACAAGAACTTCAAATTCCGCGTGAAATGGGATGGCCGCTACGTCGCCGGCATCTCCAAGGTGGGCGCTCTCAAGCGCTCCACCGAGATGGTCGAACACCGCGAAGGCGGCGACCCTTCCACCTCGCGCAAGTCTCCCGGTCGCACCAAGTTCGAGGCCATCACGCTCGAACGGGGCGTCACCCACGATACCGAATTCGAGAAATGGGCGAACAAGGTGTGGAACTTCGGCTCCGGCCTGGGCGCCGAGGTCTCGCTGAAGGATTTCCGCAAGGACATCATCATCGAGGTCTACAACGAGGCCGGGCAACTCGCG
>NZ_JBDIVO010000138.1:0-11577 GCF_039794385.1 Methylocaldum sp.
CGTCGATGGCCTTGACGGTCTCGCCCGTTTCACGCTGGAATGTCTTGTGAACCCCGCGAATTTCCACCGGATGCGTCAGGCCTTGCAGGCTCATTGCCGTGCCCGGTCGCGGGCAGGTCCGTCTGCATCCGGCGGAATCTTCACTGTTGCCGGCATGCCCAGGCGCAACACGTTCTGGGGATCTTCGACGAACACCCGGATTTCGTAAACCAGGCTGGCGCGCAGGTCTTCGGTCTGCACCGTTTTCGGCGTGAACTCCGCGACCGGCGAGATGAAGCCGACCCAACCCTCGAGCGGATGATCGGGAAGACTGTCGACCAGGATTTTCGCGCGGGATCCGGAATGCACACGCCCGAGCTCCGGCTCGGGAACGTACGCCCGCACCCATTTTGTCCCGATGGTGGCCAACGAGAACACCGGTTTCGTCGGGGACGCCATCTCTCCCGGCTCCATCAGCCGCGACTGGATCACGGCGTCGAAGGGCGCCCGCAACTCGGCGTCGGCCAATTGCTGGCGAATCAGTGCCAGCTGCGCCTCGTAGCCCTTGAGCTGGGCTTCGGCCTGGGCGATGTCTTCCAGGCGTGGTCCGATGACCGCGAGCCTGAGTGCCTTCTCAGTAACCTCCACCTTCGCGGCCGCCACATCGGCGGCCGACTTTGCCGCATCGAAATCCTGCTTGCTGATGGCCGCACTCGACACCAGATTTTTCCGCCGCCGGTAGAGAGCCTTGGCGTTGTCGGCGTCTGCCTTGGCGGATACCAGGTTCGCCCGAGCCTGTTCGATCTCCTCCGGCCTGCTGCCGTTTCGGAGGCGCTCCACGACCGCTTTCTGAGCATCTACCGCGGACTCGATCTGGATCGATTGGGGCACCAGCCGGCTGGTATCCATGCGGGCCAGCACCTGCCCTTTGCGGACCACATCGCCTTCTTCCGCTAGGATCTCGGTGATTCGCTCGGTTCCATTAAACGGTACGGAGGCTTGGCGAAAGTCGATGTTGCCGTACACGGTCAGCAAGCCCTCTGCGGAAGGGCGATGGATATGCCACCATCCGCCGCCTAGAGTTACCAGGATGAGAGCTGTCGGAATGATGATGCGAGCTTTCGTGTTCATGGCATAAGAATGGGTGCAGCCACCACTTTTGTAAAATTCGAATTTGAAATTTAAATTTACGTTCATAAGACATGCTTTTCCCGGTATGCTCTTTCCATGAAACAAGAGAAGCGAAATCGAAAATTGCCCGGTCACCGGGACGATGGCGTAGCCACAAGGTGGCAGATCCTCGAGGCTGCAGGCGAGGTATTTGCCGAAAAAGGGGTTGCCTACGCCACCGGCAAGGAAATCGCCGAACGAGCAGGAGTCAATTCGGCAGCGGTGAATTACTACTTCCGCGGCATAGATGGCCTTTACGCCGAAGTCCTAGTGGAGGCCCATCACCGGTTGATGGATTTGGAGTTCCTGAAGAAGATCTCCGAAGCCCCGGGGCGTCCGGAAGACAAGCTGAGCGTCTTCATCGACGGCATGCTACGGGCGGTTCTTGGTCCGATGTCTTCCAACTGGGCCCTGCGCGTGCTGGGTCGGGAAATACTCCACCCCTCCACCGCGTTTCCAATCCTCCTGGAGAGGGAACTCCTCCCCAAAATGCAAATCGCCACCGCGTTCATCAGCGAGATTCTAGGGGTACCTCCCGACCACCCTGCGGTCGCGCGCAGCAGACTCGCCATCATCGCGCCGTTCGCCCTGCTTCTGCTCGGGAGCTCCAAAATGCTGGAACACGCGGCACCACAAGAGGCTATCGCCAATCAACCGGACGCTGCCATTGAGCACTTCAAACGATTCTTCATGGGCGGGCTGGCCCAAATAGCCTCCGACCTTGCGCGTGAGAAGGCAGGAAACGGTGATGATGTAGCCAAGCGACCTCAGGGGGCGCCGGGACGTTCGGCGCACTGATCCAGGTCAACTACCAACATCCCCCGCTGAGTAAGCGTTGTTCGTCTCCCTCAGCCTTGTAGGGCCGGCATCACCACCTGCTGCACGATCGCGCTCCCTTCGGGGGTGCTCCAGTTGCCCGCAAGTTCCGCGATCACCTGGTTCGTGCTGGACAGCGTGACGCCGTTCTTCTCCATGCGGCGCAGAGCCATGTCGTCGCCGATCTGGCTCGGCGAACCGCCGGCATCGGCGATGACCTGAACCTCATAGCCCTCGCGTACCAGGCTCAATGCCGGGAAGACCGTGCACACATCGTTGTGACGCCGGCGATGATGAATTTCTTGCGTCCGGTCGCCTTGACGGCCGCCGCGAAGTTTTCGTCGTCCATCGCGTTGACGATGCCGACGCGCTTGATGCGGGCGGCGAATTCGGCCGGCAGAATCGACTCTAACTGTAGTGACCTGCAATGGAAAACCCGAGAACCTGCAATCCATCGGGCTGGCCTGCAATCCTTCGCCGCGGACCGGGATTATTTGCAAATATGATTGCCTCGACTGGCGGACACAATCATCAAAAGATGGGAGTGGTAACGGCCACGACCAGCCCGTGGGCCATCAGATACACCGGCTACTTCTAGGAAAGAGCGACGTATTCCCATGTGCGGAAGTCAAAACGCCTGGGAAAAATCAGTGAACTATGTCACAGCAATGGATGTGAATATTCACCATCCACTGACACAACCCTGTAACGCGGCGACTTTTAAGATCGCCTTTAGCGGTGAATTTGGCGCAATTGCGGGTGACGGACGCAACCGAACGGTGGGAACCGTACGAGCGCCGTCCGCCGCGGTTCAACGGACAAGGGGTATCGGCCGGAGGGGTCAACCCCGGTAACGATATCGCCGCCTTCGTCGACCGGCGATTCACACAAAACTTAAACGATGCGTTTTATGGGGGGTTGGGCACTATCGCCCTGTTGATGCCATGGCGCCTCGAAATACCGGTTCAAAAACTTAAGGTAAGGCGTTATGGAACACGACACGCGCGCAACGAGTGCCTCATCTTCAGGGCCGGAACGGCGAGCTCACCGCATCGTCCCGGCCCTCCATACCCGGTGCCGGTCCGCGGATCGCCACCGGAACCTTCGGTTAGCGCTGTGCGCGGGTCTCCTGTCAGGGCTGGCCTTGCCGAGCGTTCGTGCCGTCGAAATCAACTATGCCTATGACGACCTCAACCGGCTCGTGAGCGCAACCCGGTCCGACGGCCCGGCGCTGGCCTTCCAGTACGACGAGGCCGGCAACTTTACCAGCCAGGGGGTCAGCAACAGCCCGGACACCGACGGCGATCTGATCGCCAACTTCGCCGACCCGGACGACGACGGCGACGGCATGCCCGACGCCTGGGAAGCGCAGTACGGTTTCAACCCGCTCGATCCCGCCGATGCGGCGCAGGATACCGACGGCGACGGGATCACCAACCTGGCTGAATATCAGGGCAATACCGATCCCTTGCAAAACCAGCAAAACTCGGGCACCGCCCATGCGAGCGTGCCCGCGGTGCCGGCCGAGGGTTTGCTCCTGATGGCCGTGGCGCTGTGGCGCATCGCCGCTCGACTGAACCAGAAAAACCGGGGCCTTTGACATGAAGCCGGAAACCAGAAGAAGCGGGGTGGCCCCGATGGCCCTCTGGGTGCCGTTCGTGGCGTTCGTCACATTGGCTGGGCTGGTCTCGGCAGAGTCTTTCGCCGCGCCCGAGGGCTGGATCGACCAGCGCGCCAAGCTCGTCTCGCCGGAATCGGCCGAACGCGTGGTCGCAAAACGCGAACAGACCCTGGCGCAGGAGCGCGACCGGCAGGCTGAGCGGCAACACCTATTGGGCGCGACCGCCGCGCCCCGCGCGGCCGCGGAGATCACCGCGGCGGCGGAGGGCCTGGTGCCGGCCGCCACCGAGTTCAGCCAGCTGGCGGCGGCCCTGGACAACGATCCGCGCCGCATTTACCAGTTCGTCCGCAATCATTTCGCCTACGTGCCGTATTACGGCGCGCTGAAAGGCCCCTACCTCACGCTGAAGGAACGCAGCGGCAACGATTTCGACCAGGCCGCCCTGCTGGTGGCGCTGCTCCGGGCCGCCGGGTTCACCGCCCAGTTCCAGTACGGCAGCATGACCATCCCGGTGTCGGCCGCCGATGGCCTGGACCTGGCCCATTGGCTGGGCACCGAGGCCAATGCCGGTGTGATCGGCACGATGATCGCCACCGGCGGCATTCCGGCCGTCAACCACGGGACCAGCTTCACGCTGGATCGGGTCTGGGTGGTGGCGACGATCAACGGCAACACGGTCGCCCTGGACCCGGCGTTCAAACCGAGCGACAAGCTGGCGGGCATCGATCTGGCGGCCGCCATGGGCTACGACCCGGCGGCGTTACTGAGCGCGGCCGGCGGCATCACCGGCAGCCATTCCATCCAGAGCCTCGATGCCGGCGCCCTCGACAACGCGCTGAATACGCTGACCACGCAACTGGCCGCGCAGCTCCAGCAAAACTACCCTAATGCGCGGGTCCGCGACATCGCCGGCGGTTTGGGCATCCTCCCGGACGACAGCGCCAGCCTGCCGGCTGCGCTGCCGTTTCCCGGCACCCCGACTCAAGCCGCCTGGACCGACATTCCCTCCGGCTACATCCACACCGTCCGCCTGCAACACGGCGGCCTCGATACGACGCTGAACATCCCCGAGATCGCCGGGAAAAAACTGAGTCTCAGCTATGCCGGCGACAGTGCCACGATCGATCCGCCGCCGGCCGGCGCGACCGATTTCGGCACGGTGGCGCCGGGCCAGGACGGGCCGACGTTTACCTGGACGCCCGGCAATCCCAATTCGGTGGTCATCCAGGTCACCAGCACGATCACCGGCACCGGCGCCGGCGCCTTCCAATTCGTTTCGGGCGGCGGCACGCAGAACATTCCGGCCAACGGCAGCGTCCAGGTCAAGGTCAAGTTCACCGGCGTCGGCCAGAGCGCGGGCCGCAAGAATGCCAGCCTGACCTTCAACTATACCTACCAGGGGAATTCCATCGGCTCGCAGACCGTGGCCTTGACCGGCGCCGTGGTCAGTACCCCCGTGGCCGAGCTGTATCTCGACGACACCCTGCTGCTGTCCGAGGGCACGCCCTCCGGCGACCTGACCCATCTGACCCTGACCGTCGACCACCCCTACAGCGCCAGCGTCAGCAACCCGTGCTTCACGGGTGCCCGTTTCGCGGACCAATGCGCGACCTTCACGTTGAAACGGACCGGCGCCTACGTGCTGGCCTCGGCCTTCGGCGGCGACCGCGACAGCAGCCTTTTGGCCGAGCGGCAACGCTACCTCGACCAGCTCACCCTGCACGGGGCGGCGAACGGCTCGCGCGAGGTGCTCTCGGAAACCCTCAACGTCATCGGCCTCGGCTGGATGCAGCAGACCCAGTTGGCGTCCGATCTGCTCGGCGCCGTGAGCGACCACCGGACCCTTCAGCATCACCGCTTCGGCATCGTCGGCCAGGAGGACGGCTACTTCATCGACGTCAAGGCCCAGTTCTCCCCGGTCCTGCCGCAAAGCAGCACCGCCGTATCGGGCGCCTTCCAGGCATCCGGCCTGATCGCCAGCGCGCTGGAACACGGCGTGCTGGAGCAATCGCAGGGCGCCGCGCAGGCGGCCCTGTCCACCGTCAAGATCTTCGCCCTCAACAACCAGAGCGGGCAGAAGTTCTTTCTGGCCAACAGCGGCAATTTCGGCAGTATTCAAGGCCAACTGAGCGGCTACAGCGCCAACGATCTCGCCGACCTGCAAACGGCCGTCAACGCCGGCGCCACGCTGATTCTGCCGCAAAACGGCCAGGTGGCGCTCAACGCCTGGCACGGCAAGGGCTACATCGATTACCGCGTGAGTGGCAGCCAGCGGAGCCTCGGGATGATCATCGGCGGCGGCCTGCAGGGCGGCTACGGCTCCTTTCTGGGGCCCGTGAGCACGCCGGCGGCGCAGGCGAGTTACGCCCCGGTGCAGGTGCCGCCGGGGAACGTCCCGACCCCCAAGGGCGCCGATCCGGTCGATCTGGGCTCGGGCGCCTACCTCAACCAGGCCGCGGATCTCCGCCTGGGCGGTGCAGGCGCGCGCGGCCTGAGCCTGGCCCGCTACTACAACAGCCAGCAGGTCAATCAGGCGAGCGCCGGCCTCGGCCGTGGCTGGACCCACGGCTATCATCTCCGCCTCAGCCGGCACAGCGACGTCAAGACTGCCCTGGGCCTCAGGAGCCCCCGGGATGCCGCCGCCCTCATCGTCGCCGCGGTTGTGACCCGCGACCTGATGGCGCCCACCCAGCCGAGTCTTCAAGCCTGGACCGTTGGCGCCCTGGTCGCGCAGTGGGCCACCGATCAACTCTTGGACACCAGCGTCAGCGTGCGTCTCGGCGACCGATCCTTGAGCTACCGGCAGCTGCCGGACGGCAGCTACGTGGCGCCGCCGGGCGTCACCACCCAGCTGGTCCAGCTGGCCGACGGCACCTTTGAACTCAGGGAGCGCTTCGGCACCGTGCTGGCCTTCGACGCTCAAAACCGAATCCAGCGGCTGACCGACGTCGACGGCAATACCTTAAGCTTCACCTATGACGGCAACGATCGGCTGACCCAGGTCAAGGACGCTTACAACCGCACCTTGACCCTGACCTACACGAACGGCCGGCTCACCCAGGTGGCCGACAACCAGGGCCGGAGCGTCAGCTACAGCTACACCGGCGACGACCTGACCCAATTCCGCGATGCCGAGAACCAGCTGTGGCAATACGGCTATGACGCCAATCACCAGATTGTGACGGTGACCGATCCGGTCAACAGCGTCATCGTCAGCAACGTCTACGACGACCACCACCGGGTCATCCAGCAGACCTCTCCGCGGCAGACCGGCTCCGCGCTGTACCGATTCCACTACACCGGCCGGTCGTCGGCCGAGGAAGACCCCGAGGGCCATCGCACCACCTACACCTATGACGACACCGGCCGCACGATCGCCGTCGAAAACGCCCTGGGCCAGATCGTTCGGACCCGCTACGACGGCCAGGGTCATGTCGTCCAACAGACCGATCCCCTGGGCCAGGTCACCCAGCACGGCTACGACGGCCAGCACAACCGGGTCCAGTCCGTCAACGCCTTGAACCAGGCCACCGGCTTCACCTACGATGCCCAGCAGCGCCTGATCCGGGTCACCGACGCCCTGGGCCACGCGGCCGAGATCGACTATGACGCCGAGCACCACCCCATCGCCGCGCGCAACGCCTTGGGCCAAGAGACTACTACGGCCTATACCGCGGCCGGCTTGGTACAAAGCCGCACCGACGCCAAGAACGCCGTCACCCACTACACCTACGACGGCAACGGCCATCCGGCCACCGCGAAGACCGGCACGCATCCTGCTGTCGCCACCCAGTACGACGCCATCGGCCGGCTCTTAAGCCTCACCGACCCGGCCGGGGCCGTCACCCAATTCCAGTACGACAAACGGAGTCTGCTCATCCAGCGCACCGATCCCTTAGGGAAGCTCAACACCTCGGGGTACGACAACGCCGGGCGTCTCAATAGCCACACCGACCGCAACGGCGATACCGTCACGACGAGCTACACCCCAAGCGGCCAGCTCGCTGAGATCACCTACCCCGGCAACCAGACGGTCAGCTTCACCTATGACGCGCTGGACCGCCTGACCGGCATGACCGATCCGAGCGGGACGACCAGCAACACCTATGATGCCGCCGGCCGCCTCACCGCCCACACCGATCCCAACGGCTTCGAGGTCCGGTACGGTTACGACGACGCCGGCAACCTCACCCGGCTCACCTATCCCGGCAACCAGACCGTGAGCTACACCTACGATGCCCTGAACCGGCTGCAGACCGTCACCCTCGACGGGCTCAACCAGACCGAAAGCTACACCTACGATGCCGCCGGCCGGCTGACCCAAGTCAGCCGTTTCAACGGCAGCCAGACGACCTACGGCTACGACGATGCCGACCGCCTGACCCAACTGACCCACACCGCCAACGCCCAGACCCTGGCCGGCTATCAATACACCCTCGACGCCAACGGCAACCGCACGAAGGCCCTGGTGACCGAACCCAGGCTCCCGGAACAGCTCATCAATCTCACCCGGACCTACAGCTACAACACGCCGAAGACCCGGCTGACCGGCACCCAGCTCGACGGCGCCGCCACCCCCTACAGCTACGACTTTGAGGGCCAGCTGCAAAGCAACGGCGCGACCACCTTCAGCTTCGACCCCGCCCACCGCCTGACCGGCCGCGGCACCACGAGCTACACCTACGACGGGGTCGGCAACCGGATCCGGGCGACGCGGAACGGCACCGTCACGAAATACGTCTACGACGCCGCGGGCAACCTCCTGGCCGAGGCCGACCAAAACAACACCATCAAACGGTACTACATCCACGGCCTCGGGCTCACCGCCCTGGTCGAGGCCCAGACCAACGCCCTTTACGTCTACCACTTCGACGGCACCGGCCACACGGTGGCGCTCAGCAACGCCGGGCAACAGACGGTCAACACCTATGCCTACGATCCTTACGGCCGCTTGATGGCGACGACCACCGTTCCTCAGCCGTTCCAGTACGCGGGGCAGGTCGGGGTGATGGCCGAGGGCGACAACCTGTACTACATGCGGGCGCGGTATTACGATGCCCACATCGGCCGGTTCATCTCCGAAGACCCCATCGGCTTTGAAGGGGGCTTGAACCTGTATGCCTATGTCGGGGGGAATCCGGTTACCCTGGTCGATCCGAGCGGGCTAAGTCCCTCCGAAGGAGCGCGCCTATCGCAAGCTCAAATCGTTCAATTTCAAAAAGATGCTTTTGATATTGCTATAGGCTTTGCCTTACCGACTAGTAAAGTTAGCAATCTGCTTAATGGATTGGCTAAGGGAGCATCGTCACTTTATTATGACGTGACTCGTGCGGGTAGTCGTTACGCGAATCGAGCAACCGACGTAACGAAGTCGGAGTTTGAGAAAAATCTCATCGATTCGGGTTTCACGCGATCTGTGAGCAAGGATGGCAAAGCCATCATCCTTGAGAAGGATGGTGCGAAATACATTTTGCGCGACGGAGCTAAGTCAACCGGCAGCCCAACTGCGGATTATTACAAGCCCGGCAGCAGTTCTATTGATCTAAAAATTCGACTTGAACAGGGAGCGCCGTGATGCTGACCAGTACGTTTATCGCGGATGATCAAACCTTTGCAGCGTACAAGGCGGAGGTCGAAAAGTGTTGTCGGATAGAAGCGAGACTTCCCGAGCAAGTTTTTCGTGAGGGGTTCAGTCGTTTCGCTTTTGAAGAGTTTGATTGGGCAATGTCTGCGACGTTTTGGCCTGCAATTCAGGCCCTCTGCCGTTCTTGTGGTGATGTTTCGTTGCTCGTAGCAGTTCTCGACCCCGATCCAACAGATTACTACAAGAATGAGTTTGGCTTCTTCAATTGGGCAGTGCTTCCGGTGTCTGCGTCAGCTGACGAATATTGGAATTTGCTTAACCAGTACCCTGACGAGAGCCCAGCCGACTCCTTGTTAGCAAACTCCGAGAAGGTTGTGTGGCTGGCACAGTCAGGGAAATGGGCAGTCTGGGGTGAGCGTAGCTTGGAAGTTTGCATCTTAGGTTGCCGAGAGTCTGTGCAACATGGCTTAGGGCATGATGTCGAATGGGCTCTGAAAACTGCCATGCCAAACTGTTTTCGTGAACGGGTTGTTCCACCAGAATATGCAGAACGCCTTCGGCAAAATTACGGCGCATTAGCGTGAACTAACATGTGAGATGCGCCAATGCAAATGTGTGTAATGCTGCCGACATAAAGAGGTGCATCATTCCAGAATACACCGGTTGGTCATGACGACACCGAAAACAAAACCCGGCAATATGGCTACGACGTGAAGCCCGCGTAGGCTGGGTTGAGGCACGAAACCCAGCGTTTCACGGCTCGGCTGTGCCGGGTTTTCGCAAAGCTCCAACCCAGCCTACGGACTGATGGCGGCGACCGAAACGGTTCCCCAGCCGTTCCAGTACGCGGGGCAGGTCGCGGTGATGGCCGAGGGCCAGAACCTGTACTACATGCGGGCGCGGTATTACGATGCGGCGGTCGGGCGGTTTATCAGCGAAGACCCCATCGGCTTCGACGGCGGACTGAACCTGTATGCCTATGTCGGGGGGAATCCCATCAATCTGGTGGACCCAAGCGGGTTGGCGGCCACGGAATGCAATGGCTGCGCGATTTCGACGGTTGGCCCCTTTGATCTGATTGGCGGCGGTGCCGCAGCGGCCAAGCTCCTGTATAGCGGCGGCAGGAGTTTGTTGGGAATTCTGGGCGGAGCTGCGGCGAAGCACTTAGACGATGTTGCGAGGGGTGTAGATCCTAACAAGTTGAAGCATATTTTTGGGCAAGAACGACACAATTTGAGCGGTGTGGTAAACCAGTTTGGCTCACAACAGAAGGCTTTCAATGCTATCCAGCAGGCGACCGAATCCGCCGTTCGTTCTCAGGGGCTAACGGGAGTTTTTGAAACGACCGTAAAAGTTGGCACTGAAACCATTACCGTTCGAGGAAATATTGTTGATGGAGCTGTAAAGATTGGGACCGCGTTCGTGCCATGAAAAATGAACTATCTAGATTCGAGAAAGCAATACTCGAGAAGCTGCTTGATGGTGATTTTCCGTTATTCAATCAGCTACGACAGCAACTTGCACGGTGCACAGTAGTAAAGCGCGAGTTTACGGGATTTGGCTTCTATACGACCTTGGCCGTGCCTGAAGATGTGCGTCGCACAGTAGGGCTTGACGTTAAATTTGGTGATGTAATTGGAGAAATTCCAGATCTGCCGAGCGGGGCAGGTTTTCTGCTTTATGTTAAGGATGGAGTTCTTGATATGCTTGAAGGTTATAGTTATGACGAACCTTGGCCATCATCCATTGATAGCTTCAATCTGAAGTATGTGAAAGGAGAGCAGCGTGACTTGGTGACCATAGAGGAGAGTTTGTGGCAGAAGTTATAAGCCCCGTAGGCTGGATTGAGGCACGAAACCCAGCGTTTCAAGGCTCGGCTGGACCTTAACGTAGAATGGATTCATGGTGCTCCGTAGTCCATCAAAAGATGAAGTTAGGCTTCTTGAATTTCTGCTCTCGAAAGCTCAGATCGGTGTGCTGAGTGAAGATTGGCGGGCGAAACTAAGAGTTTCCGAGATGGAAGACGGCGGCATGGGGAGTTTACGACTGTTTCCTGACGGATCGCAGGTGGAAGATCGGAAATTTGGGAGACGGGCAAGTGAATGTCAATTTACGGACGAGGACGGCGTCGAGGTTCTTGCCTCACTGAATCTCGATCAGGACGGAAACCTCTATGAACTTGATATCTGGAAAACTGACTTTGGGAAACTGATTCGAATTCCAGCACAACTTGCATAAGCCACAAAGAAACATAACAAGGCAAGGTGCTCTTGTCGGTGGCCGAGGGCCAGAACCTGTACTACATGCGGGCGCGGTATTACGATGCGACGGTCGGGCGGTTCATCTCGGAGGACCCCATCGGTTTTGTGGGGGCTTGAACCTGTATGCCTATGTCGGGGGGAATCCG
>NZ_JBDIVO010000139.1:0-11464 GCF_039794385.1 Methylocaldum sp.
GCGGCGTCTCGAGGCCCTCGCTACGAAAAGGTGTGAGCAATGCGGGCTAGTTCCCGGAGCCGGCTACATTATACGGAGTGAAATTGGGAAATACGTCACGGAATTATCGTTTGCTTCGTCCTAGCCTAAGGCATCTACGAAACGTTGGAGGGGCCCGGCCGATGAAGACAAATCCGCATAATGAAAGGGCGTCGGACCTGGAGATTTATACGTTTCGCTTGCGTTTCGAAGGTTCCACCGATATTCCCCTCGAGACCGGCGGGTATTGGTGCGATGCGGAGGGGCGCCTGATCGAGGGTGCCGATGCGGTCAACGGGAAACTGTTGCTGGCGCTGACGGAGCCGGAGCTCAAACATGGGCGCTTGCTCATTGCCCCGGTATCTCCCGACACGTTTCGCGCCGGCCGGCTCACGGCTGACGATCTGCGGTCGTACGATGCGTTCGAGCCGCGAGCGCTATTCGATCCCGGACTGCGGCATCACACTCTGCCGGAAATTCCGGAATCCGTGTGGCGATTCTGGTTCATATACCGACAGTTTGCGCTCGGACGGCCGAGACGGTCGCAAGCCGCCATTCAGAGCTGGTAGGGGCTGCGTAGCACCCTGTCTCCACGCTCAAAGCACCATGATCAGTTGACTTCCGAAAACGTCGACTTCGTAATGGGTCAGATTAATGATCTGAAAGGCACATGCCTGTGCCTGGGCGGGATCGTCGAAAAAGCCGATCACGACGCCCGCAACGGCATAGCCATATCCGTTAAACATGCGAATGACATTTTTGATTACCGTTTCCATCGGTACCTCCTTGGCAATCTGCGTACGCCATTCATTTCGGCAGATAAATCCGCTCGATGGGCGGAAGAATCGAAACGCTCCGATCGCCTCGCACTCGGCGGCCCCCTGCCTTGCCAAATCCCCTTTCATGCTTTAGCTTAGCCCCATATCCGTAAGGCTGGGGGTGCCCTGCTGCCGTTCTCGGCGTGGTCGATCATTTGCGAACCGGCTCACCGACGACCGTGTCCCGCAGGGCTGAGAAACACCCTTCGAACCTGATCCGGTTAACACCGGCGTAGGAAAGCCTGTCCTGAGCCTGGCGATGGACCCGTCTTGCCTGCGCCCCCTTTTTCCGTTTTTGAACCAGGAGAAAGCGATGAGCGCATTTCCCGAAGAATTCCTGCATGAAGCAGTAACCGCCAAACGAGCTTCCATACGGCCGTTCGCCGCTTCAGAAAAGATTTATGTCCAGGGCAGCCGTCCCGATGTCCGCGTGCCCATGCGCCAGGTCGTTCAATCCGACACTCCGGCCAGTTTCGGCGCCGAAAAGAACCCGCCGATTTATGTCTATGACACCTCCGGGCCTTATACCGATCCGCAAGTAAGTATTAATCTGCGTCTGGGCTTGCCGCCTTTGCGCGAAGCCTGGATCGGGGAGCGCGGCGATACCGAGGAGCTTTCCGGGCCGAGTTCCGAGTATGGACGGAAGCGCCAGGCCGACCCCTCTCTCGCCCATTTCCGCTTCGAGCATATCCGCCGGCCGCGCCGGGCCAAAACCGGGGCTAACGTGACTCAGATGCATTACGCGAGGAAAGGCATCGTCACGCCGGAAATGGAATTCATCGCCATCCGCGAAAATCAGCGCCTGGAAGCCGTCAGCGAGATGTACAAGCTCCAGCATCCGGGCGAATCCTACGGCGCGTCCATCCCCAAGGTCATCACCCCGGAATTCGTGCGGGACGAAGTCGCCCGCGGCCGCGCCATCATCCCGGCCAATATCAATCATCCGGAATCCGAGCCGATGATCATCGGCCGCAATTTCCTGGTGAAGATCAACTGCAACCTGGGCAACTCGGCCGTCACCTCCTCGATCGAGGAAGAGGTGGAAAAAATGCTGTGGTCGATCCGCTGGGGCGGGGACACGGTGATGGATTTGTCCACCGGCAAAAACATCCACGAGACCCGCGAGTGGATCATCCGCAATTCGCCGGTGCCGATCGGTACGGTACCCATTTATCAGGCCTTGGAAAAAGTGGACGGCAAAGCCGAGGAACTGACCTGGGAGATCTTCCGCGATACCCTGATCGAGCAGGCCGAGCAGGGCGTGGATTATTTCACCATCCATGCCGGCGTGCGCCTCGGGTATATCCCGCTGACCGCGAAACGCGTGACCGGCATCGTGTCGCGCGGCGGCTCGATCCTGGCCAAGTGGTGCCTGGCCCATCACAAGGAGAATTTCCTCTACACGCATTTCGAGGAAATCTGCGAGATCATGAAAGCCTACGACGTTAGCTTCAGCCTGGGCGACGGCCTCAGGCCCGGCTCCATCGCCGATGCCAATGACGAGGCCCAGTTCGCCGAACTCAAGACCTTGGGCGAGCTGACCGAGATCGCCTGGAAGCATGACGTTCAGGTGATGATCGAAGGCCCCGGCCACGTGCCCATGCACATGATCAAGGAAAACGTTGAAAAGCAGCTGGAACTTTGCCGGGAAGCGCCCTTCTACACCCTGGGGCCGCTCACCACCGACATCGCGCCGGGCTACGATCACATCACCTCGGCCATCGGCGCCGCCATGATCGGCTGGTTCGGAACCGCCATGCTCTGCTACGTCACGCCCAAGGAGCACTTGGGACTGCCCAACAAGCAGGACGTCCGCGACGGCATCATCGCCTACAAGATCGCCGCCCACGCCGCCGATCTCGCCAAGGGCCATCCGGGTGCTCAGGTTCGCGACAACGCCTTGTCCAAGGCGCGTTTCGAATTCCGCTGGGCGGACCAGTTCAATCTCAGCCTGGACCCGGAAAAGGCCCTGGAATTCCACGACGAAACACTGCCCCAGGAAGGCGCCAAGCTGGCCCATTTCTGCTCCATGTGCGGCCCGCACTTCTGCTCGATGCGGATTACCCAGGACGTGCGCGATTACGCGCAAACCCATGGACTCAAGGAAAACGAGGCCTTGACGGCGGGCATGGAGGAGAAGGCGGAGGAATTCGTGAAGAGCGGGGCGGAGATTTACCGTAAGGCGTGACCGTTGCCGAATGGAATCTTGCTCATATCGTGGTGACGCTCGCCTGCGGTCGCAATACGCGGTTGCAGGCTGTCCCCTCTCTGATGCCCCATAGCAGTGCCGTGCCGCGCAGAAAAATTTTATCGAGGCGGCGGTTGAGTTGACGGCAGGTGACCTAATGTATCGTGATTTTTGCTATAGTCGCCTGCGTTTCCAACCATAAGAAAAGAGAGGAAATCATGGAATCGAACGTCGTCAAAGGCGCAATCGGGTTCGCCATCGTCATGATCGTCGGTTTTATCATCGTCGGCACGACGCGCGAAACTCAGCAGGAAAAAATGCAAGGCGCCTTCCTGCAAACATCGAACCTGCTCAGCAGTTTGGCTTTGGACAAATGCACCGAGGCGGTAAAGAGTGAAATCGGCACTCATCCCTACAGCCCGTCCGAATCCGACAGCGATCACGTTAAATACGTCACCTTGATCTGGAACAACGTCGGCTCGGCGAAACGCGCCGAATGCCGTTACGTCATGGATCAGGGCATCACCCTTCTGAAGATCGACGACCGCACCATCATCGAGAACGATGTAGCCGCGACCACCGCTCCCAGCGCGCCGCGTCCGGTACACCACCAATAAGCCTCGGAGAACGAAGACCCGCCTGCAGGGATCGAGCGGATCGCGACGGCGATTCCGCCGCGGGCGGTCTCCGGCGGCGCGACGAAAATCTGCCCTAAGAACCGATTCGAGGCTATCTTTCCCCTCTGCGCGAGGTTTTCCAAATCGAGATCAGCACCCATAATCCGCCGATGCCGGCGGCGGTAAACCCCAAAACGCCGAGGGCGGGCAGGCCGAACAGGGTGGGGCCGCCGCTGACGGTCATGACGATGGACGATCCGATGATGAGCGAAGCGGTCACCATGCCTACGGTTAATCGGCTGGCGGCCCGGTCCATGAGCATCCCGAAACGGTCCAACTGGCTGAGGTCCACGTGAACGTTGACGGCTCCGCTCCGGAGGAGCCTCATTAGCCTTCGGATGTCTTGCGGCAGGGCACTCAGGACCGACATCAGGCTGGCCAGATTGCGCCGGCCTTTTCGAAGCAGTGTGTCCGGGTGGTACCGAAGCACGCTGGCTTGCTGCAATAGCGGAGTCGCTTGCGCGACGATGTCGAAATCGGGATCGAGCTGGCGTCCGGTACCCTCGAGTGTGATCAGCGCCTTGAACAGCATGGTCAAATCTGGCGGCAGGGTAAGCTGGTGGTCCCGCATCAGACTCGTCATTTCTGTGAGCATGTCGCCCAGACGGAGCTGTTTGAGCGCGACGCCGTGATATTTATCGATGAACATGCCCACTTCGGCGACCAGTCGCTCGGTGCTGGGCGCGGCTTCGCCTGCCCAATCCAGCAATACGTCCACCACCGTGGCGGCATCCCGGACCACGATGGCATTGAGCATGTCCACCACTTGGTCCCGCCGCGATTCCGACAGCGAGCCGACCATGCCGAAATCGATGAAAGCCAGCCTGTTTTCGGGTAGAAAAATAAAGTTGCCGGGGTGTGGGTCGGCATGGAAAAAGCCGTCGATCAATACCATCTTGAGCACGGCGTCCGCGCCGCGTTGAGCCAGAATCTTGCGATCGAGTCCCGTGGCGTCGAGCGCCTTGAGATCCCGTCCGGCTATCCCTTCGATATATTGCTGAACATTGATCCGCTCGCCGCAGTATTCCCAGTAAACTTTGGGGATCACGATCGTGGGGTCGCCCGCGAAATTATCGGCGGCCCGCTCGGTGTTCCGTCCCTCGGTCAGCAGATCGAGCTCGTTGCGCAGGGAGATCTTGAATTGCCGCAGTACTTCTTGCGGATGGAATCGACTGACGTCGGGGAATTCGTGCTCGACGATTCCAACCAGACGCTCGAGCAGGCGTAAATCCGCTTCGATGGTCGGGCGGATACCGGGGCGGCGAATCTTGACGATCACCTGTTGACCGTCGGGAAGACGGGCTCGATGGACCTGTGCGATGGAGGCGGCGGCCAAAGGCGTTTCGTCGAACTCGACAAACACTTCGCTGACCGACCCGCTCAAATCTTCCTCGATCTGCGATCGCAGTTTCTCGAAAGGAAGCGGCGGCACCCGGTCATGCAGTTTTTCGAATTCCGTGATCCAGTCCGGTGGAAACAAGTCCACGCGAGTGGCAAGGATTTGGCCGAACTTGATGAAGGTCGGCCCCATCTCTTCCATGGCCTTGCGCACGCGTTGCGGCGGATCGAGGCGAAGCAGCTCCTCGAAGCGGGTCCAGTTGAGCGCCCGCCCGGCCTTTTCCAGCAGCCGCTCGAGTCCCAGGCGCTTGACCATGTCGCCGAAACCATAGCGGATCAGGATGGACGCGATGTCGTGCAATCGCCCGAGATCACGCATTGCACTCAGAGTTTCAAGTATCATCGTCGAATGATTCGCTATTGGAGGAAACGCTCAAAATCCGTGCCGATCGCCGCGACGGAATTCGACGAGCGCGGTTGTGTGGCGGGCTGCCTGAACGCCGCTATCCTAGCCCGCATTCCTTACACCCTCCAATCGCAAACGGTCATCCGGGGAACACCCGGACGACCCTTCCAATCGCAAACGGTTGCTTTAGCCGCAACCCTTCCAATCGCAAACGTCATCCGGGGAGCACCCGGACGACCCTTCCAATCGCAAACGGTCGCTTCGGGAGCACCGAAGCGCCCCTTCCAATCGCAAACGGCATCTCTGGGAGCGCCAGAGATGCCCATCCCGCTGCGGACGCCGATTCGCTCGCCGAACCCTTAGATCGGTTGCCAAGGGGGATATTTCTTACCTTATGTTACACGATTGGCTTATCGCGCCAGCCAGCCGAGCGTCTGCTGGACATCGTACCTATCTAGGTCGGTTTCCCGGCTGCGCGTCGGGGCGCATTCAGCTTTCGTCGGCAGCGGCGTCGACGCTTGGCTGAGGGTCATTATGGCGTGTCATTCAGCGCCGTGGACTTCGCTTGCGCTCGTTATCTTCGGGCAGGACGATATTGAGTTCCAAAATCTCGCGGTTTTCATCCTGTTCCATGGAAACCGTGATGGCGTTTTGGTCTATGTTCACGTATTTGCGGATCACTTCCAGCAAATCCTTTTGCATGGCGGCGAGATATTCGGGTTGAGAGCGCTGCGAGCGTTCGTGCGCCACCAGGATCTGAAGACGCTCTTTGGCGATAGCCGCACTCGACGGCCGAGAACTTCGAAAATAATCCAAGAGTCCCATAATTAACCCCCGAACAGCCGACCGAACAAGCCTTTCCTTTCCTCTTCGAGGAAGCGATGGGGGACATTTTCGCCTAAGTACCGGCGTATCACATCGGCATATGCCTGGCCGGCATCGCTCTTGTCGTCGAGAATGACCGGCGTTCCCGCGTTGGATGCACTGAGCACGGCTTTCGATTCCGGTATTACGCCGAGCAGATGCAAGGAGAGAATCTCCTGTACGTCGTCCACGCTGAGCATTTCGCCCAGTTTGACCCGTTGCGGGGAATAGCGGGTCAAGAGGAGATATTCCTTGATCGGTTCAAGTCCCTGTTCGGCGCGGCGGGACTTGCTGGCGAGTATGCCCAGCATGCGATCCGAGTCGCGGACCGAAGAAACTTCCGGGTTGGTGACGACAATCGCGTCGTCGGCAAAATACATCGCCAGATTCGCGCCGCGTTCTATGCCGGCGGGGGAGTCGCAGACGATGTATTCGAAGGTTTCGGACAACTCGTTCAGAACTCGCTCGACACCATCCAGGGTGAGCGCATCCTTATCGCGGGTTTGCGAAGCGGGCAGAATGTAAAGGTTCTCGCAGCGTTTGTCTCGGATCAGGGCCTGATTCAAGGTGGCTTCCTGATTGATGACGTTCACGAAGTCATAGACCACGCGTCTCTCGCACCCCATGATGAGATCCAGGTTGCGCAGCCCGATGTCGAAATCGATGACAGCGGTGCGGTGGCCTTTCAACGCCAATCCCATGGAAACGGCGGCGCTGGTGGTCGTTTTGCCAACACCCCCCTTTCCGGAAGTCACAACGATAATTCTCGCCACTCGTGCTCTCCAGATTCAAAAAGCTTTGTTTACAGGTTTTCGATGATTAACGAACTGTCGCGCAGATAAATTTGCACCGGCTTGCCGCGCATGGATTCGTCCAAATTTTCGCTGATCTTGTAGTGTCCGCCGATGGCAATCAGTTCTGCTTGCAGGTCCGCGCAGAAAATCCGCGCATCCAGGTTTCCCTGTACCCCCGCCAATGCACGTCCGCGGAGTGAGCCGTAAATATGGATATTTCCGTCCGCCATGACCTCCGCCCCGGGACTGACTTGGGACAGAACGATCAGGTCGGCGCCGGAGGCGTAAATCCGCTGCCCGGAACGGACCGGCTGCTCGATCAGTTTGCTTCCGCTCGGCAGCTTGGCCGTCGCGCGCGATGAGGATTTCGAAGCGGAAGGCGCAGGCGCTGGTCCGGCGACGGTTTCGTGCTTATGTTCCGGAAATATGGCCAGTTTCGCGTCTTGCGCCGCCGCTTGCAGCCTTGAACTTCCGCCGCGGGTGCCGACCGGAACCAAATGATGATCGTGCAGGATGTCGATCAAATCGAAGAAATCGACATAGGCGTTGTTGGGAAGGTCGCTGAGATCGATCACCACCGGGGCGTTACGGAAAAATTCCGGTGCTTGCCGGATCTTGTCTCTGAGCTGTTGGGCGACAAGCGCGTTGTCGCTGTTCGAAAGCTTCAGGATCGGCAGCGTAATGGAACCCGATTTGATTTCGAGCGAAACGGACCGGGCCGACTGTTCGTTAGACTTGACGGGCATCCTGATTGGGCGGGGCTCATCGGCGGAATTTGCGATGGGCGCATTCTATCACTCCCTTAAAATTTGCGTAAACGCAAGCCGCGAAAAGCGAATTTCTCGACTGAGGTTCCATCGAGCGAGCAGGGCACGCGCCAACGATGCTATGATCTTCGAAACGATCGCCAGTTTGCTGCGTCGCGCGTAGCCAGGAGGGAAGCTTCATGAGCCAAAGAGAGATAGATGGTACCGGCATTAGGGTTGTGCCCGTCGGGCTAGGTGCCATGCCGTTGTCCATCCAAGGCAGGCCCAGCGAAGAACAAGCGTTTCAAGTCATCGAGACCTTTCTCGCCGAGGGCGGCAATTTTATCGATACGGCAAACGTTTATTGTCTGGACGATTCCGACATCGGGCACAATGAACGCCTCATCGCCAAAGTTCTGGACCAACTCGGCAAACGGGGTCAGGTTGTCATCGCAACCAAAGGCGGTCTCAGGCGCCCGGGCGGCGAGTGGGTGATCGACGGCGCCCCGAAATTTTTGCGGGAGTCCTGCGAACGAAGCCTCAAAGACCTGAAGACGGATTGCATCGAGTTATATCAGCTTCATGCCGTCGATCCCAATATCGGCTTGCTGCCTTCTCTGGAAGAGCTGATAAAGCTCCGGGACGAAGGCAAAATCAGGCATATCGGGCTATCCAATATCACTAGCCTGGACATTCTCCAGGCCGCTCTCGATCACGCGCCTATCGTTTCCGTCCAGAACCGTTGCAATCCGTTCGAAAAGCAGGATTTCGCCAACGGCGTGATCGACTATTGCGGTTTGAAAGGCATCACCTATATCCCTCATAGTCCGGTAGGCGGACACTACGGTCACGTTCGTCTCGGTCACAGCGAATTGTTCGAACGTCTGGCCGAAAAGTACCGATCGTCCCGTTATGGCATCGCCTTGGCCTGGCTGCTGGCCAAAGGCGAGCATATCATTCCCATTCCGGGAGCCAGCAAGCCGACCAGCATCGCGGACAGCATGCGCGCCTTGCACGTCCACCTCGATCCGGAGGATGTTCGCGCAATCGACAACATACCGGAACTTCGGTGACTCATTGGCTTTTGCCCGCGACGACGGCATTCATCTGCTGGGGAATTTGGGCATTTCTGCCGAAACTCACCACGCGCTATATCGATCCCAAAAGCGCCATTATTTACGAGGCTGCCGGCGGGCTCGTCGTAGCGCTGGTTGTTCTGGCCCTTTTCGTCTTCAAGCCGGCCACGGAGCCGCGCGGCATGGTGTTGGCGTTGAGCACCGGGATCCTCGGGGCCATGGGAGCTTTCGCTTATCTTTATGCCATGACCAAAGGCCCGGTTGTGTTGGTCTCCACGGCTACGGCCTTGTATCCGACCGTCGCCGTGGTTCTGGCCTATTTTTTCTTGAACGAGTCGGTTACTCTCAAGCAAGCGATCGGGATCGTACTAGGTCTGATCGCGATGGTATTGGTTAGCACTTGAAGAGCGATTAGTCGGTTCTGCGCAACGCGCCTTAAGGTTGCGTAGCCCATACCGGCAATGATGCTTGCCAGGGAATAAAACGCGCATGCAATTACCGGACTATCAAGGCGCCGGCATCGTAAATCTGCTCAGCTCGCTCATTACCGGGCTCGGTGGCGAGCCGAACGGCTATGCGCCCCTCAACGGCCTATCATCGGCGGAGGTGGGCGCTTACCGCAATGTTGTTCTGATCGTAGTCGATGGACTCGGTTATGAATACTTGATCAGGCAGGACCGCGGCAGTTTCTTGCGGCAACATCTCCGCGGACGCATGACATCGGTCTTTCCGTCCACTACCGCGACGGCCATAACGAGCTTCTTGACCGGACTGGCGCCGCAACAGCACGGTTTGACCGGATGGCACATGTATTTCAAGGAATTGGGTGCCGTACTGTCGGTATTGCCTGGTGTGCCTCGATACGGCGGGATACCGCTGGGGAAATGCGGCATCGAAGCCGAAAAATTTTTCGGCCATGTGCCGATCTTCAATCGCATTCCGCTGCCTTGCTATATCGTTTCCCCGCGCCGTATAGCCCATTCGGACTTCAATTTGGCGCATCAAGGCAGAGCCGAATTGCGAGATTTCGATACGATCGAGGAATTTTTCGGCGTGATCGTTCGGACTCTCCGGAAGGATGTTCATCGCAAATTCATTTATGCCTACTGGTCTGAACTCGACCATATCGGCCATGAGAATGGATCGGCAAGCCCGGAGGCGGAACAGCATCTGGCTGAACTGGACAGCGCCTTCGAGGCGTTTTTCGGAAACATTGCGGGAAGCGATACGCTGCTCATCGTCGCGGCGGACCACGGTCAAATCGATACCAGCCCCGAGCGTGTCATCGAGTTGGACGATCATTCGGAGCTGAATGAATGCCTGATATTACCTTTATGCGGTGAAAGACGGGCTGCATATTGCTATGTGAAATCGGGCGAGACGCAACGCTTCGAACGTTATGTACAAGATAACTTGGCCGCTTACCTCGAATTGCATCTCAGTCGGGATCTTCTCGCTTCCGGCTGTTTCGGTTCAGGCACGCCTCACCCCCGGTTGACCGAACGCATAGGCGATTACATGCTGATCATGAAGGAGAATTACGTGATAAAGGATTGGCTCCCCGGCGAGCGCCCATATCGGCAGATCGGTGTCCACGGCGGCATGAGCCCGGAGGAGATGTTCGTCCCGCTTATCGTGGTGGCGGCTTAGGCGGGAAGGCTGCATACGAGTAGGCTCGGGTTATGCGGACACTCGGTTAGATGCGGCCTCGGAGATTGCACTTCGACCCGAAGAGTCGAAGCTTTGCCTGTCACGATGCGAATGGATTCCAAAGTAGGCGTGCAAAGAAAAAAACCGGCACGGGAACGTCCGGTGCCGGTTTATGCGTCTTCTGACGTAGCGCTTAGAGCGTTTTCCATCCCGGTGTACGGATTCGTGCCAGGAGGGGAGAACGTAGGTCGGCAATCCCTTGCCGACAAAGCCCTTCGCCGAGCCGATACGTCGGCAAGGGATTGCCGACCTACATATCCGAATCCCTTACACCGATTCGGAAAACGCTCTAAAAATGTAGCATTCATTGTGCATGGGCGCTTGCGGAGTTTGATCCGAGATCGGCCGTCTTTTGCAGAATGCCTTTCCAGACTTCTTGCCAGCAGCAGTGGTGGTCGAAGTTGGGGAGCACGAAAACCTGGGCCTGGGGGCGCCGTTTGGCGATCGGTTCGAAGACGGAAGGCGGGACGACTCGGTCGGTCTCGCCGAGATAATGGTATTCGATGACGCCCTTAACCTTGATTTCGGCCGGGTTCAGCGAGCCTGCAAGAGGGCTGTATCCGTGATGGGCGGTCCAGGCCTCGATGTCGAGATTTCCGGCCAAGGTCACGACGGCGGAGGTTTCCGGGAAACGCGGTGCCAGCAGAACGGCCAGCGCGCCGCCGCCGCTGTGTCCGAACAGAACCAGCCGCTCGAAGCGGCTTTTCGAAAGGAAGCTCCGCAAGGCGTGCGCCAGGCTGTCGACCACCTCGGGGCCGTACCTTCTATGCGTCCACAGCGCCGGCGAACAGCCGAGATCGGCCGAATGCCCGTAATAACAAGGACGCCC
>NZ_JBDIVO010000140.1:0-11350 GCF_039794385.1 Methylocaldum sp.
CGAGTTGGATACCGAGGGCGACGTCCCCGGAATCGATGCAGCAACATTCCAGACGTTCGCCGACGACGCGAAACGGAATTGCCCGGTCTCCCGGCTTCTCACCGGCGCCGAAATCAAGCTCAGGGCAAAGCTCGTTTAGCGCCCAAACAGTTTAAGGCGCTCGCGGCCGAAACCTTTGACGGACGAGGGCGCCGACGGAGGCGAATGATATGCCGCACTACAACTATCTCATCATCGGCGGCGGAATGACGGCGGACGCCGCGATTCGGGGCATACGCGAGATCGATACCGGGGGAACGATCGGACTGATCGGCGCGGAGGCGCACCCTCCCTACAACCGCCCGCCCCTCTCCAAAGGACTCTGGAAAGGAAAACCAATCGAGCGCATCTGGCGGAAGAACGTCGAACGGAATGTCGCTCTGCATCTCGGCCGGACCGCCAGCACGCTGGATCTCGCGGCCAAGCGCATCGACGACGATCAAGGGACCGCCTACACCTTCGATAAATTGCTGCTGGCGACGGGCGGAACCCCGCGGCGACTCCCCTTCGGCGGCGACGACATCATTTATTTTCGAACCCTCGACGACTATCAGCGTCTTCGCGCGCTGAGCGAGGAAAAACAGCGCTTTGCCGTCATCGGCGGCGGATTCATAGGTTCCGAGATCGCGGCCGCTCTGGCGATGAACGGCAAGGAAGTGGTCATGGCCTTTCCCGAAGAAGGGATAGGGGCGCGACTGTTCCCGCCCGACCTCAGCCTGTTCCTGAACGACTACTATCGACAGCAGGGCGTCGAGGTGCTGCCCGGACAGCAGGTCACCGATCTTCAAAAGTCGGACAACCAGCTCGTCTTGACCTTATGCGACGAGAAGACCACCAACGAACGGGCGATTTCCGTGGATGCCGCGGTGGCCGGCATCGGTATCGTACCCAACATCGAGCTCGCGAAAGGCGCGGGCCTTCTAGTGGAAAACGGCATCGTGGTGAACGGCCTCCTGCAAGCCGGTACTCCGGACGTGTATGCCAGCGGAGACGTCGCCAATTTCTACAATCCGGCCCTGGACACACGCTTGCGGGTCGAACATGAAGACAATGCCAATACCATGGGCAAGCACGCCGGTCGAAACATGGCCGGGGAAACCGTTCCGTATCACCATCTTCCGTTTTTCTATTCGGATCTGTTCGAACTGGGATACGAAGCCGTCGGAGAAACCGACTCCCGCCTCGAAACAGTCGCCGATTGGTCGGAGCCGAACCGAAAAGGCGTCGTCTATTACCTGCGGGACGGTCGGGTCAGAGGCGTGCTGTTATGGAACGTCTGGGAACGCGTCGACTTAGCCCGCGAGCTGATTGCCGAACCCGGCCCGATCGACCCTCGCAGCCTGAAGGGAAGGCTTTGATGAGACGCCTTCGTCGGCAAGGGATTGCCGACCTACCACAGCTCGGGAGTAGGTCGGGAATCCCTTCCCGACGCACCGCTTCGTCGGCAACGGATTGCCGACCTACAACTGCCCGACGCACCGCCTCTTTGTCGGCAAGGGATTTGCCGACCGACCACAGCTTGTTTCGGCCTCACGCCCCAGAACGTTTCGGCAGTATCCGGCGCCGTTATCCTTATAGGACGGAAGACATAATGAACGCTCTACTAAAACTCATCGAGCACGGCCAAAGCTATTGGATCGACAATCTCACGCGGCGCATGATCACCAGCGGCGAACTCGAATGCCGCGTCCGCCGCGAAGGCCTGCGCGGGGTGACTTCCAATCCGCAGACCTTCCAGAAAGCCATCGCCGGAACCAAGGATTACGATGAGCAAATCGAAAGCCTCACCTGCGGCGGCCGTCCATGCCCCGACGTGCGCGAGATCTACGAAGCGCTGGTGACCACCGACATTCGAGACGCCTGCGACATCCTGCGTCCCGTTTACGACGAAACCTCCGGACTGGACGGCTACGTCAGTCTCGAAGTGTCTCCGCACATCGCGCATTACCCCGAGGCCTCGATCGAACAGGCACGGCATTTGTCCCGCATCGTGGACCGGCCCAATCTGTTCATCAAGATTCCGGGCACCGTCGCCGGCCTGCCGGCCATCGAGCAGCTTCTATTCGAGGGCATCAACGTCAACATCACCCTCCTCTTTTCCGTCGAGCGTTACCAAGCCGTCGCCGAGGCCTATCTCCGAGCGCTCGAACGGAGGACCGAGGCCGGTCTCCCGCTGGAAAACATCGCCTCCGTGGCCAGCTTTTTTCTGAGCCGGATCGATGTATTGGCGGATCAGCTCCTGAGTCAGCGAATCTCCCCGGAGATTGCCCGTGACCTCGAGCCGGACCCGAAAACGCTGCTGGGAAAGACGGCGATCGCCAACGCCAAGCTGGCTTACCGTAGCTTCAAACGGATCATCGCGAGCGATCGATGGAAAGCTCTGGAAAACAAGGGCGCGCGTATGCAGCGCATGCTATGGGCCAGCACCAGCACGAAAAATCCGGACTACCCGGATGTCATGTACGTGGAACCGCTGATCGGGCCCCACACGGTCAACACCATGCCGGAAACGACCATCGACGCCTTCGCCGATCACGGCGCGGTGCGCGACACGATCGAGGAAGGCTCGGACGAGGCGCGAGGGGTGATGGAGGGGCTTTCGAAGCTCGGAATCGATTTCGGCCTGGTTACCGCCCAACTCGAAAACGAAGGCGTTCAGAAATTCATCGAACCGTACGACGCCCTGATGAACAGCCTGGCGGACAAGTGCCAGAAATACTCGAATCGCAGCGGCATCGCCCTCCTGCAGAAAATGGCGCGCCAACTCCGCCGCGACGTCGTCATGATGACGACCGAAGCGGGATCGGGCCATCCGACCTCGAGCCTGTCCTGCGCCGATATCGTCGCCGCCCTCTTCTTTCACGAAATGCGCTGGGACCCGAGCGACCCGAGCGCCCGCAACGTGGACTCCTTCATCTTATCCAAGGGCCATGCGGCCCCGATCTTATGGGCCGCGCTCCACGAGTCCGGCGCGAGTCACGAGGACTTGGGTTCGCTGCGCAAAATCGACAGCACCTTCGAGGGCCATCCGACGCCGACCAATCCCTGGGTCAAAGTGGCGACCGGCTCGCTGGGTCAGGGGCTGGCCGCCGCCAACGGGATCGCGCTGGCCAACCGCCTGGACGGCATCGCCAGCCGGGTCTTCTGCCTCGTGGGGGACGGCGAGTGCTCCGAGGGCTCGGTGTGGGAAGCGGCGCAGTTCGCGTCTCTCAACAAGCTGTCGGGGCTGGTCGCGATCGTCGACGTCAACGGCCTGGGCCAGACCGGACCCACGCCTTATGGGCACCGCACCGAGGTATTCGCACGCCGCTTTCAGTCCTTCGGATGGTCGACCATCGAAATCGACGGGCATGACATGGAAGCCATACTCGACGCCTTGTATCGGGCCCGAAAAGGCGGCCCGACGGCGATCATCGCCCGAACTGAAAAAGGCCACGGCGTTCCCTTTCTGGAAGGCGCTCACGGCTGGCACGGCAAGGCCCTGAGCCGGGAGGAGATGGACAGGGCGCTCAAGGAACTGGGCGATACGGGCGTGCACATGACGATCGAACCTCGCCGGATCAGCGCGATTCGCCACTCCGAATCCGAACCGGCGCCGCGCCTCGAACTCGGCTACCAGCCGGGCGAAAAGGTCGCCACGCGCAAGGGATTCGGGAATGCGCTCAAGAAGCTCGGGGGACTCATGCCGGAAATCGTGGTGCTCGACGGCGACGTGAGCAACTCGACGTATACCGAATTTTTCGCCCGAAGCTATCCGAAACGCTTCTTCCAAAGCTATATCGCCGAGCAGAACCTGGTCGGAACCGCGCTCGGCCTGGCCGTTTCCGGCAAGATTCCGGTCGCCGCCAGCTTCGCCTGTTTTCTCTCGCGTGCTTACGACTTCATCCGCATGGCGGGCCACAGCCGTCCGCCGCATCTCGTCTTCTGCGGCAGTCATGCCGGCGTATCCATAGGCGAGGACGGCCCTTCGCAGATGGGCCTTGAGGATCTGGCCATGTTCCGCGCCCTGGCCGGCAGCACCGTGCTGTACCCGTGCGACGCCGTCAGCGCCGAACGCCTGACCGAACTGGCGGTGAAGACGCCGGGCATCGTCTATCTCCGCACCACGCGCCCTTCAACCCCGGTCATCTATTCCGAAGATGAAGATTTTCCGATCGGCGGCAGCAAGGCCCTGCGCTCCGGCGGGGACGACCGATTCACGGTCGTCGCGGCCGGCATCACCGTGCACGAGGCGCTCGCAGCCCATGACAGCCTGAAGCAGCGAGGAATATCGGTGCGCGTCATCGATGCCTATTCGGTCAAGCCGCTGGACGTGGCGACCCTGGAGCAGGCGGCGCGGGAAACACAAGGCGTCGTGGTGGTCGAGGACCACTGGCGCGACGGGGGACTCGGCGATGCGGTCGCGGCGGCCTTGAATTCCACGGTACCCGTACATCGTCTCGCCGTAAGCAAAGAGCCCCGATCGGGAACGATGGAAGAACTGCTGGATCGGCACGGCATCTCCCGGCGAGCGATCGAAGAAAAGATTTTGGAGTTTGAATAGGTTAACGAACCGAGCCCCGCCCGTTTCGACGGCTTACCGAAACCGGATTTCGTAGGATGGGTCGAGCGAAGCGAAACCCATCAATGGCGGGTAGGCGCACTCCAACACAAGCTAGCTATCGATCACTACGCTTTGCGTGCGCCGTTACCCGCCACGCCGTCCTTCGGCGGGTTACGGTGCGCGCATGACTCGTGTGGTTACGCGCGGAAGGTATGGTGCGCACCTAACCCGCCCTACCATGGGCTGTGTCGGGAAAGGATTCCCGACCTACTTGGCGGCACCGATGCGTAGGTCGGCAATCCCTTGCCGACGCATCCTCCGCACCCAACCGGAAAATGCTCTAAAACTCCAACCGCACGCCGGCATTGACGGAATGGCGTGTTTCGAAGCGGTTGTCGACCAGGGTCTCGTACTGGACGAATGCCGATCCGCCGTGGGGGAGAACCGCCGAAACCGAGGTTCTGAGATTGACATAGTCCCGGTCCGGACTGTCGCTGCTCACGGTGAATCGATGCCCGCCGGCGTCGTCGGCGAAACGGGCGCCGATCAGACGGCTGTCTTTCGCGAATTCGTGCTCCCATTCCACACCGAGCTGCGATACGAACACACCGACGGCCGTGCCGGCGGTATAAGACACCATTCCGCCCAAGGCCGTGGTTACCGAATCCACCGTCTGCGCGTCGATCGCCAGATTGAGCGGGTCCGCGCCCCGCTCCGTATAGCCGTCGATGGTGGTCCGTCCGTATTCCGTGCGCCCGCGCAAACCCAGTGTCCACGCGCCAAGAGGAAAATCGTAGCCGCTGTTGACGCTGTAGCGCTGCTGCCAGCCTTCCGTGTCGCTCTTGGCGGTCATTCGCACCGGCCCGAAAGCGTCGATATAGGCGATGTTCCGGGTCGAACTGTACTGGTTGTAGGTACCGTTGGCCACCAGGTCCAGATACCAGCGGTCGGTGAGCTGATAGCTGCCGAACAGGGAAAACGTCGTACCGTCGATTTCGAGATCGCCTCCGTTTCGGACGGTATTCGATTCGGTATAGCCGTAACCCGCGGACACGCCCATCAGGAACTGCCGGGTGAACCAATAATCGACGCCCGCCGTGAAGCCGTAAACCTTGGAATTGAATCCCCGCTGCAAGCGCGTGGTGTTTCGGTCCCCCGACTCGAACTGGCCGTTCACGAAGACGCCCAGCCTGCTGAATCCGCTGTCCTCGTCTCCGCTGGCTCCGCCGGAGCTGCCGAACGGAAGCATAGCTGCCAGCAGGTTGCCCGGCAGCGTCTGCCCGTCGAGATTCAGGGTCAATCCGTTCACGCTGAAACCCGAACTTCCGGCTCTCAGTTCCACCAGCCGCTGGTTGACGTTGCCGACCTGAATCTGCGAGATCCGCCCGCCGCCGAGGGCCTGCGCGGCGGTTTCTTCCGGACTGATGCTGCTGAGGGCTTCCGCCACCCGTTCCAGCCCGCCGGGTCGATTCAGCAATTCGGTGAGCCCTCGAATGCGCTCCTGCAAGGCTTCGGAGGCGCTGTTGGTGCTGACGATGGTCTGAAGCGTACCGGCCAAGGATTCCTGCTGCACCAGGTCCCCGGCCGTGTTCAGAGTGGCCCCGACCACCACGGTCACCGTGCCGGTACTCTCGCCGATCGAGTTGGCGACGGTGTAAGTGAAGCGGTCCTCCCCCACGAAATCCGCTCTCGGCGTATACACGACCTGGGTGGTTCCGCTCACCGTTGCTGTGCCGTTGGCCGGCTGGGACACCGAGGTCACGACGATCTGATCGGGATTGCTGTCCACTACCGTGACGGTTACCGGCTGCCCGGTCGTGGTGCTGGTTTTGTGACTGGCGGCGGTCGGCAGGCGTGGATTGACCGTGATGCTCACGGTTGCATTGGCGCTTCCGGCCGGGTTGGTGACGGTATAGACGAACGAATCCATACCCACGTATCCCGCGTCGGGGGTATAGATCACCGACGAGCCACTCGGAACAGCGGTGCCGTGGGCCGGCGCCGAAACGCCGGCCAGCTGGAGCTGTGCTCCGCCGTCGTTGTTCAGCACCCCGATCGCCGTCGCCTGGTCGCGCGGGATGGCGACGCTATCGTCGGTTGCCGTCGGCGGCACGTTGGTATTAATCGTCAAGCTTGTCGAAAAGGAAGGGAACTGATTGTCAAATGTTCTTCCCGATGCAACCACCGTATTGCCGTAGAGGACCGACATCCCGCTGAACTCCTGGCCGTTCATGTCGATCTGGAGCGGTGTGGCATAGGGCAATACGAGCTGCTGAGCAAAGCTGCCCCGGATCTGCGGACTGCAGCAAATGCCCCCCAGATCTCCGTAGGTTTGCTCGAAAAGAATCGAGTTGGCGCTTAAATCGGTGATCCGGATGTGACCGAAAGAGGCGGGATCCATGGTCCCCTCGGCCACGTAAACCTCGGCAAGCTGTCCTTCCGATTCGAAAGAAATGCCCCGCAATTGCAGGGAATAGAAGTTAGTCGCGATCTGATCGGCGAAAGGAACGAAGTCGGCATAAGCCGCCGTTTGGCCCAACGCAAGCCATAGCGCGGCTGCGATACCGCAAAAGCGGCAAACGCCGGGCGTTCCGCGAAGGAAGTTCGACATCAGCCCGGCGGCTACAGATTCATATCGGTTTCGGCCGACTTATACGCGACGAAAAACCTAATCTTCCTCGTCCATCAAGTCGAATACCATCTGAACCGACTTTCCCGTTTTCGTGTTCGTGGCCTTGAACGTGGCGACCTCGTTCTCTATTCCGACACACTCGATTTCGACGGGCGGATCGTCGTAATCGCTCTCGGGTATGTCCAGCCGATCCATGAGGTCTTGGTTTTCTTCCGCCGTTAATTCCATGTTGCCGTATGAATCGATGCGCATAGATCTGTAGCCAAAACGATTGAAGTGAATAGGGTCTTTCCGATAATTCCCGGCGGACCGATCCCCGGATGTTGAAGGTGTCAGGTCGATCCCGCAGATGCGCCGAGTATGTCGATGACGATCTTGCCCCGTGCGTGTCCCGATTGGCTCCGACGATGCGCAAGATCCAACTGGGACAGCGGGAACACACTGTCGATGACGGAACGCAACCGCCCCTGCTCCGCCAGTGTGCTCAAGAACGCCAAATCTTCCCCGTTAGACTTGAGCATGACGGTCTTGATCCTCTTCTTCGAAAAAAGCCGGAACAACACTGAGCGAACCACCAGACCGATCGCGGGCAGAGTGGATACATAGATGCCGTCCGGTTTCAGTAAACCCTGATAACGCCCGAAAGGCTCCGAAACCACGGTATCGAAAATCAGATCGAAAGAGGCCAAGGGACCGAACTCGGTCGTCTGAGTATAGTCGATGATCTCGTCCGCCCCGAGCTCACGTACCCAGGGCGCGTTGGCGCCGCTGCATACCGCGGAAACGTCCGCTCCGAGCACCTTGGCGATCTGTACGGCGTAATGCCCGACACCGCCGGAAGCGCCAACGATCAACACCCTGCCGCCCTCCTTCAGGCGGCCGAGATCGCGCAGAGCCTGGAGAGCGGTCAGCCCCGCCAAGGGCAAGGCCGCGGCTTCATGGTCGATCATCGTCTTCGGCGCCAAGGCGGCCAAGCGTTCATCCACCGCGGCGAACTCGGCTGCCGTTCCGAAACCCCGTGAGCGCAAACACGCCATCACCCGGTCGCCGGGCCGAAAACGCGTGACCTTCGCGCCGATCTCCACGACTTCGCCGGCGAGGTCCATGCCGGGTATGGACGGAAACCGGACCGGAACGATAAAGCGTAAACTGCCGTTATGCAGCTTCCAGTCGATCGGATTGACGGAACTCGCGGCCACTTTGACGAGCAGTTGGTCCGGCGACGGTTTCGGCGCGGGCACTTCGGCCGGATGAATTTTCGACGGATCACCGTAGCCCGTGTATTGCATGGCTTTCATGGACATCTCCTTTGTTCGATGAGTGAATGCGAAAAACGATTTTATTCAAGATGGAGCGTCAAAATAGTTGAAACCGCGATTTCATGACTGACTTTACGGGAGATCCATTGTGACGACACGACACCTGCAAATCGATGCGGACACGTTCGAAGCGGCCAAGGCCCATATTCAGCAGCAATTCGACACGCTTTCGTGGTGGCCGACGGAAGGACCGGATCAGGCCAAACAGGAGTACAAGATCATGAGCTCCAACCCGGCGCAATTGGCGTACTGGTGCGAGAAATGGCTGAACGGCGGGCAATGGCGGCACTTGGAAAACGATGTGCGACAACGGCTTCGGCGCGGTTAGAGTGTTGTAGGTCGGGAATCCCTTCCCGACGTTAACAACTTGCTAAGCGGGTTTGTCGGCAAGGGATTGCCGACCTACTATTAATCGCGCTACTTGAGCGTGGCGGCACTATAAACGCGCGACGATAGTTTGTAGGTCGGGAATCCTTTCCCGACACAACGGTCGAGAAAGCGGCTACCATTTCCCGATCCACATCGCTAAACCCTGGTGAAAAACGCTCTAAAGCCTGTCTTGAGCGATGTCGAAAGGCTCGCTCCCACAAACGCTCACATCACTTGGATGTGGCGGCACTATAAATGGGCGGCAATAGCCGACAAAATCCGATTTGCGTCGCCGTAATCCACGGGCATTTCCGAGTATCCTTCGTCATGAGACAGGAGCAAGGTCGGAAAACTGCGGACCCCGAGCTCTCGCGTCCAGCGGATTTCTTCGAGCAATTCCACGTGTATATCGGGATGCCGGAGATCCGCCGCGAAGCGGCCTCTGTCCAAACCGATCTCTTCCGCCAGCTCGATCAGAGTCGAGTCGTTCGACGGATTTCGCGCTTGCAGGTAATAGGCCTGTTGAATCGCGAAGATCATGGCGTCCTCGAAGCCGGCGCCCTGCCGGCGCGCGGCGATCACGGCGCGGCAGGCCGGGTAGGTGGAACGCCTTGGAACGCATTTCGTCCAGAAATCGAAATTGAACCGGGTGCCCGGCACCGAACGTTCTATCGTTCGCCAAATGTCCTGAATGTTTTCGCGCATCTCGGCCGGCATGGGCACCGCGCTGTCCGGCGCCAGACCGCCCAGAAACTGTTCGATCTCCACGGCATCCGGCAACCGGGTCCGTACACTCTGCCATACAGGTCGAAACGCCCAGCACCAGCTGCACATGGGATCGTGAAAATAGAGCAGCGCCGGACCGGCGGCTTTAGGTCGATTGTGTAACACTGCCTTTCACCGGATGAACTCACCGGCTAATCCGTGCCCGCATTCTGCTTCAAAAAGTCCGCCCATTGTCTTGAAGACATCGAATTCAGATAAGCTTTTGCCATTTCCGGAGTGAGCAATTCGATCAGAACGCGGTTCTCCACCCACAATTCGACGACATCGAAAAGCCCCCCTCTGTTGCACGTCACGGCGCGCCAGCTCTCGCGGGCGGCGATGCTCTTGATCTGTTGTTCGGTGAGATCGACCGAGACGGCGGCGTGGGTGGCGGTGAACGGCGAGGATGCCTCGTTATTCATTGAGCTTACCTCTTCGTGCTCCAGGCCGGGCTTGAGCTCCGTGCCGAGCGGATAAACCTCGATCGCCGTACGGTGCGGATCATCGGTCAGTGCAATGTAGCTGCCGGAGAATACGGGAAATGGAAATGACCGTCCCCCCAGCAACTCCGCAAGAACCGCCGCTGCGTGCTCGGGGTGCCTGGCGGCGATAGAAATATGGTGAATCATTGGTACGTATCCGTGAGAATGAGAGTCTTTGCCGGGAACGGCTGCCGCCCCGTAGCTGCCCACACGGACTCATAACGGCCTGCCGTGAAATCGTCGGCGTAACCCGAAACGAGCAGCGTGTTCCCGGTACGCCAGCCTACCGAAAATCGCCCAAGATCGGCAACCATGAAAATCGTACTGGTTCTTATTTTTCTCGCTTTATCGGCCTGCGGATGGCTGCCCAAAAAGCAGGCGCACGACGCTGAAATCAGCCCTCGCTTAAGCACCGGCATCGAACTTCCGCCCACAAAAGACCGAATTCTCGCGCTAGCCATCAGCGAATGGTTCTACTTCGGTCGGCAATCGGTCATTTACGACGGCGACAAGGAAAGCATCCCGCTGGTCGGGTTCTGGGAGGACGAATCCCCCTACGCTCAACGAATCAACCAGTATTGGCGAGCGGTCGGCATGCCGGAACGTACCGGCCGAAATTGCGAACAACCGTGGTCGGCGGCTTTCGTCAGCTGGGTCATGGCCACTGCGGGCGTTCCGAAAGAGCGGTTTCCGCCTTCGGAAGCCCACTGGATGTACCTTTCACGGATTATTCGCAACGCCGAGTCGCCGAACGCCGTTTTCGTGCCCAGACGCATACACGACTACGCGCCGCGTCCCGGCGATCTGATCTGCGCAAGCCGCGGGTCCTCGATCACTCCTCCGTTCGTACAATCCCCTTTCCCCGAAACCATAGAGCACACCAAACTCCACTGCGACATCGTCGTCGAAAAACACGGTCGGACCTTGGAAGCCATCGGCGGAAACGTCAGAAACTCCGTTTCCAAGAACATTTTGAAACTCGACAAGAAAGGCCATCTGCAACCGATCGCTCGAAGACCCTGGTTTTTGGTGATCGAAAACCGCTTGTAAATGACGGATAAAACGGACATTTCTTTCTTTATATGCGGATAGGTACGGCGCGCATTCCGGCGCGTCCAACGGCATTTCCAGGTTGATAAGAACGGCAAATACGGTGGGTTGTGCTAGGGTTATTTATCCGTAACTCAGTCAACGCTCCTGC
>NZ_JBDIVO010000141.1:0-11233 GCF_039794385.1 Methylocaldum sp.
CAAACTCATCGTCGGCGCCGCCATGCGCAAGCTCCTCGTCCTGGCCTACGGCGTCCTTAAGTCCGGCCGACCGTTCGATCCCAATCATGGGCTTGCATCGTGATTTCTAAGACGGTATCTACGTTCTCCCCTCCTGGAACGAATCCGTACACCGGGATAGAAAACCCTCTATGAGGGCACGGGGCGCGCGCCGGTCGAGCAGGTATTCGGTCACGGGCGCCGGCTGCGGCGAGAGATATCGCGGCACCGGCTCGGCCTATCTCTCGTCTGAACGGTCGCCCAGCAGCGGCTTCAATGTGGTCAGAATGTCCCGCCGGTTCTGCGTGTACCAGAGATTGCCGAGATGGCCGCCGCGGGGGTAAATGGTTGCGCGGTCGCCGAAGATCCGTTCGGCGAATGTCAGGTCTTCGCCGGACACGAGGAAATCATCCGCATTGTGCATGAGATAAACCTTCGGATTGTCGCGCAAGGCCGGCGCGATGCCTTTCAGTGATGACTCTCTGACCAATTCCTCGAAGCCGAGCTTCCGTTTGCTGGTCCGCTCCAAATGCGGCACCAGGACCCGTTCGAGATAGCTCATGAGGTCGTACGATCGGGCTTCTTCCAGGCGGGCGCTTCGATATCCCCAGGTAATCGGTGCCCGGAGAAATCCCATCGCCGGATGAACCAAGGCGCTGACGTAAAGCGAGCTTCCCACGGGCTGACGCAAGGTCCATCCGATCAGATAGCGTATTTTTTCATCGTCCAGCTTGAGACGCCGGTCCCAGTGGGCGAAATAATCGGGATCCTCGATGTCCCGGCTGAGGGCGGCACTGCCAGTGCCGATGGCGTAGGACTGGATGTTCGATCTCTGCTTTTCCGTGTAGCGAGCTTCCAAGTCCGCCAGCTGCTCAATTGTGCGGATCGCCCCGAGCAGATCGATGGGAGGGTTGATCAGGAGAGTGGCGTCGAAGCCGATTTTCTTTCTTTCCGAGTCGAGTTTGCTCAAATGGGCCGCGGTCAACGCGCCGTGGCTCATCCCAATCAGGCCGATTCGGGTGATTTCCGGATGAAATCGCTCGCGTACGGCGTTCAGAGCCGATTGCATGGCTCGGTACATGTCCTCGCTGTCCCTTTCGGTGAGGCCGGGCAAGGCCGAGCGGCTGGCGCCCAAGGTGAAGTTCCAATGAAACGGGGAGGGCAGCGACAGCACTTGAAAACCATGGTCGGTAAGCAGCTGCGCGAGATAACGGGCGGCGCCCGAATAGGCGGAACCGCCGAATCCCGGCAGGAGAAACACCAGCGGCGCAGGTCCCGGATGCGGCGAATAGCGGATACGCAGTTTTCCTTTGCCTTCCAGCAGGTAAACACCGTTCCGGCCCGGAATCAGCTCCAGGTCCAAATGCTGGGTTTCCTCCCAGACATAGCGTTGTTCGCGGTCTTTCAGGATGGCGACGGTGGCGGTGGCGAGATAAGGATTCTTGTAGGGGTAGCGGTACGACGACTCGTCCACTCGTTTGGCGGACGCGATCTGGCAGATGCACAGCAACAATACGGCCGAGATTCCGCGCCATCGAAACATCGGATTTTTCCGGCGATATGGCATATCAGTCCTCGCTGAAGAAATCTGGCGTCTTCACGCCGGCCTGGTCCGCATGCAGCTTTACGCTTTGACTTAGGAGCCTGGAAACGGCAGTGGGCCGTTGTGGAGGATTGCGAAGAATCCCCCTGTCGCCTCTAGTGCACAGTGTTTGGTCCCGACTCTGGACCGAAGAGAACGTTCTACGCCTGGCCGGCTTATCCGGTATTGCCATGAGCAATCACAGGCGGCGCTTGCCGCCGGCACGTTCCATAACGTCCCACCGTTGACCGACAGGCGGCGATGCCATTTGTGGAATTAGACCAGAGCGGGCATAACCGGTGCAACGGCGACGTGTGCGGCCCGCTGGGGTTAAGACCTGGTGGCGTTCGCTGCACCGAATTGGAAAACACTTGAGTCATCCACTCTGCCATGTCGGTTTGAACGACTGTCACCCATTCAAAAGCCACCCCAACCACCGGCGCATTCAAGCCGTCCGCCGGTGTGAACTTCGCCAGGCCGGGATTTCAATGAGGATGACGACATTCTCCCGCCAAAGCGTTCAGAACACGACCTCCTCCCCGAAGAAGCGCTGAAAAAGCCCTTTCGGGTTGGGAGGAGGTCGGGTAAGGGCTTTTCGATTAGCCAGTTACGCGCAGCGGTGGCTTCGGTGGACGAGTAATCGGCGCTTCCTTGGGCCGGAGGGCGGCTTGCCGGTCCGACCAACCCGGCGCGAGCGTCGTGCAGCAGCGTCACTCCCGCGAACAAGATGACTAGGGTCGTCACTTTCGCCCGACAAAACTGTCAGTACTCATCGCTCATGCGTTCGGGGTCATTCAGGTTTCATGCTTTCTTCCAGTTTTGCCTTTCCTGATTCATAGCGATTATGTCGTCCGAGCCCAAAGTGGAAAAGCTTGCTTCCACTCAGTGGCACGGGATATGCCAGGACACTGGACGATCGCGCGCAAACCCGCGGCGATAGTAACCGAGTTAGCAAAGCGGCGACGCCAGAGACAGCGGGGAAAGGCGCCCCATGCTGGGATTACGGGCTGTGCCGCAGCGCAAGATGCCGTGACGCATCGTCGCGGGAAATGCGGGAACTCCGGAAAGAATACGCAAATTCCGTACTGAATTCCGTGGCGACGAACCGTATCCGGTTGGCCGGTCGAATCTCAACGTTCCTTAGTTTGAACGGAACGCTCCTGTCTCGCTGTTTCGAATTACTAACAGGATTCGAAAACGCCATATCTGTATTTTAGGGGGGTTAATGAAAGTATTATTAAAAGTTTTACTAAACCATTTTTTTATTACTCTTGGTAATTCACTTCCAAGATACCTCTATTTCAATAAGATTCGACCAAGTTTTTACAGGATGGCAGGCTTAAATATCGAAAAGCGGGTAGTAATCACCGGGCCCCTTTCTTTGCGCGCAGATACTACGAATAAGATATTTATATCGGAAGGCACATATTTCAACAGCGAAACGAGATTTGGTTGTCAAGAGAGTGAAATACGAATCGGAAGGCACTGCCTGATCGGACCGCGGGTATCGATTGAGTCTGCAAGCCACGACGTTATTCACGAGGAGGGCAAAGGCAGAAGAGTCTTCACCAAACCTATAGTAGTGAAAGATAAAGTCTGGATAGGTGCAGGAGCGATTATTTTGCAGGGAGTTACGATCGGTGAAGGGGCGGTGATTGCGGCCGGAGCCGTTGTTCATAAAGACGTTCCGGACTACACGGTAGTCGGCGGGGTTCCTGCGAAGATACTGAAAAAAATTCAGGCATAAAGCTTTTGATTTGCCCAGGGCGTCAGGCTTTCATGACGAGTCCCGCCAGTTGCGTGATTTCGGACAGAACGGCCGCGACTAAGCCGGGTATCGCCATCGCCACCGGCGCGCTCAAACCGTCGCCCGGTCCGAATTCGGCATCGGCCGGGATTTCGACGAGCAGTATGATGACCTTGTCCGGCAGATCGTTCAGAGCCCTGCCCAGGGCCAGGGTCGAGGAAAGCCCGAAGCCGTGGCTGGAGCAGGGCTCAGAGCCGTCTTCGATCTGTTGCGCATCCAGGCGCCGGACCGAACCCGGCGCCGATCCGGATTGCGCGGCGTCGATCAGGATCGCGAGATTCGCGCCCCGCATGGCGTCGAGGAGATGGTTGCCGACCGGGGCGCAGACCTCCGCCGATACGAGTCCCTCGGGCAGCGCGCGGAAGCCGTCCGACAGCATCAGGTTTTCCACCGTGATCCAGCCGAGTCGGTCGTCGCCGAAAGGCGAACCCAGCCCCAGAACGCGGACCGGCGTCATTCGCGAATCACCTTCAGCTTCAGGAAATGCGTGGCGCAGGAAATGCACGGATCGTAGTTGCGGATGACCTTTTCTCCGTGCAGCCGCAATTCGCCGTCGCTGCGGTCGAGTCCGAAGGCTTCGATCGAGCGGTGCAGGTCCTCGGCGATGCGGGCCTGGTTCTGGCTAGTCGGAGGGACGATGCGCGCCTTGAGGATTTTGCCGTCCTCGCCGACATCGTAGCGGTGCCAGAGCAGTCCGCGCGGCGCCTCGGTGCAGCCGAACCCGCTGCCGACGCAGGTATGGCCGGAGACGAACGGGACGTCCGGCTCATAATTCTCGAGCAGGCGTATGGCTTCCACGATGGCGAGGTGAATCTCGACGGCGCGCGCCAGCATGCTGTGGAATACGTTGCGGGAAGGGAAGGGGATGCCAGTTTTCGCCAGCGTGGAGCGCACCGGTTCCGGCAGCCGATCCCAGTTCAGGTTGAGCCGCGCCAGGGGTCCGACCAGATAAGGCCGCCCTTCGAGCAGGGAATACAGCGCGGTGGAATGGGCTTCCTGGTGTTCATCGAAGCGGTCTTCGTACCGGTCGACCGGGATGTCGAGACCGGTGTCCGAAACGATGCGGCCGGAATAGAGCGGGTATTCGCTCGGGTGCCGCAGCGCCACGCTGACGAAGTCCTGTTGGTCTTGAGGCACATCGACACTCGCGGTCCAGGCGACCAGGTTTTCCGCATCCGGCAGAGCGGCTCGCAGCCGGTCCAAGAGCTTTGTCACCCGGTCCTTGGGCGGCGCGGAATGGAACCCGCCGAGCCGCGCGCCCACCGGATGCACCGAGCGCGCGCCGAACAGCCGGATCAGTTCGTTGCCGAGACTTTGAAGGCGCAGCCCGCGGCGGACCTCGTCCGGATAATCCCGCGCCATTTCCGGAGCGCTGGAGTATCCGAAGAAATCGGGCGCCGCCAGCAGGTGGATGTGCAGGCTATGGCTCTGAATCCATTCGCCGCAGTACATGGCCCGGCGCATGGCTTCTATCCAGGGCGTGGAGCGCCAGCCGAACAGGCTTTCCAGGGCCTGCACCGCGCTCATCTGGTAGGCCACCGGACAGATGCCGCAGATCCGCGCCACCATATCGGGTACTTCGAAGGCCTCGCGGCCCTCCAGGAACTTCTCGAACAGGCGCGGCGGCTCGCCAATGCTGAACTTCAGGTTCTCGATGCGGCCGTCGCGGATGTGAAGATCGAGGGCGCCTTCGCCCTCGACCCGCGCCAGGACGGGCACGTTGATCTTGATTTCCCGGCGCTCGTTCATGATTTCTCCCTCCAGCGCTTGCCGGCTTCGCGGAAGGCCTCGGCTTCGCTGTTGATGTAGCGGAAGCGGCGGGCGATGCGCTCCGCGGGCATGCCTTTCTGCTCGAACCAGCGGCCCCAGGAGTCGCCGTTGATGTTCTCCGCCGGTCCGTAGCAGCCGTAGCAGTCGCGGCCTATGCCGGGGCACAGCACGCCGCAGCCGGTGCGGGTGACCGGTCCCATGCAGTGCTGCCCCTGGGCCACCATGACGCAGACGATGTTTTTCCGCTTGCATTCCATGCAGATTTTTTCGTTTTCGTCCCGCGGCGGGGCGCCGAGTAGCAGCGAGCTCACCGTCGCCATGACCTGCCGGGTGTTGACTGGGCAGCCCCAGAGCTCCATGTCCACGGGCACATTGGCGGCGATGGGCGTCGCCGTGTCCAGATGGTCGATCTTCGAGGGATCGGAATAGACGTCGGCGAACCAGCGGGCGGCGTCCGCCTGGTTGCGCAGCGCCTGCAGGCAGCCCGAGGTGGCGCAGGCGCCGATGGGTACGAGGAAGCGAGTGTTTTCGCGGATGCGGCGGATGCGCTCCCGCTCTTCGTGGGTGGAGATGCTGCCTTCGATGAAGGCGAGGTCGGCCGGCGCATCGGGGTCGACGATGCCCGCTTCGGCAAAGTGCACCACGTCCGCCAGCTCGAACAGTTCCACCAGTTTTTCGCCGGCATTGAGAAAGGCCAGCTGACAACCATCGCAGGACGAAAATTTATGGACGGCGACGCGAAGCTTCTTGTCCATGTCAGAACCCCTTCTTGCCCAGGAGGGCCTTCAATTCGGGATAGGGAAACACCGGGCCGTTGCGGCACACGAAGGGCGCGCCGATCATGCAGTGTCCGCAATGGCCGATGCCGCAGTGCATGTTGCGCTCCATGCTGAGCCAGATGTTCCCGTCGGCCACGCCGCGCTGGCCGAGCTCGTAGATGGAAGCACGCATCATCGGCTCGGGGCCGCACAGGAAGACGATGGTCTGGCCGGGATCGATATGGGTCCGGTCGAACAGCGCCGTCACCAGGCCCTGATGCCAGGTCCAGCCGGGCTCGGCCACTTCCGCCGCCAAAAGCACCTGCGTATCCGGCAATTCCCTCCATCGCTGGTACTGCTCGTGCCAGATGAGGTCGTCGGAGCGTTTGACGCCTTGCATGATCAAGAGCCGCCGGAAGCGCTCGCGCCGCGCCACGATGTAGCGGATGACCGAAACCAGCGGCGCGCAGCCGAGCCCTCCGGTGATGAGCGCGACATCCTTTCCCTGAGCTTCGAGCAGAGGCCATCCGCGCCCGTAGGGACCGCGCACGCCGATCCGGTCGCCCGGCTGGAGCCGGCTCAGCGCGCGGGTGACGCGGCCGACGGCCCTGATCGTGTGGTCCAGCGTTTCCGTCTCGTCGGGATCGGAGACGATGGAAATCGCCACCTCGCCGATACCGTAGAGGTAAATCATGTTGAACTGGCCGGGTACGTATCCGTAGGCGCCTTGGGCGGCCGGATCGGTGAACCTCAGCTTCAGGGTGAAGATGGTCGGCGCCTCCTGGACGCGTTCGACGATTTCGGCTTCGCGCGGCAGATAAGGATTTTGCATGGGCCTCCTCAGCGGCAGATGGCCGCCAGTTCTTCCGTAATGTCGATCCCCACCGGACACCAGGTGATGCAGCGCCCGCAGCCCACGCAGCCGGAGCGCCCGAACTGGTCGTGCCAGCTGCCCACCTTGTGAGTCAGCCATTGCCGATAACGGGTGCGGGTATCGGGACGGATGGTGATGCCGTGGATGTAGCTGTGCCTCTGGGTAAAGCAGGAATCCCATTCCCGATAGTGTTCGCTGCGGCTCCCGTCGAGGCTCGGCACATCGTTCTCGCTATGGCAGAAGCAGGTGGGGCAGACTAGGGTGCAATTAGTGCAGGAAAGGCAACGCTGCGCCACCTCGTTCCAGCGGGGATGATCGAGACGGGCAAACAGCACGTCCTTGAGATTGCGTGACGGAACGCCCTTGACCTGCCGACGGCCGGCGTCCTCGATCTCCCGGTCGGCGGTTTCGATTTGTTCGGCGCTCGCTTTCTTGACCGGCAGTCCGGCGAGAATCCGCTCGCCCTTTTCGCTTCGCGCCTCGATCAAAAAGCCCTCGTCCAGCTCCGAAAGCGCGAGATCGTAGCCGTAGCTTGCCCGAGGTCCGTCGCCGGTCGAGGCGCAAAAGCAGTTGAGGGAGGGGTGGGTGCAATGGACCGCGATCAGGAACAGCTTTTGCCGCCGCGCCGTGTACCAGGGGTCGGGATGCTCGCCCTGCATGAAATGCCGGTCGTAGATGTAGAGCGCGGCCAGATCGCAGGCTCTGGCGCCGATGACGGCTACGGGTTCGGCTTGCGGCGATTCGCCGGCGAATTCGACGGACCCGTCGGCCTTGCGCTCCGCGGTCCAGAGCTTGTCGCGGCCGGCGAAGGTCAGCGGGCGCAGAGCTTGCGGTCCGTTGGCCCAGGCAAAGAAGCGCGGCTCGGCGGTTTGTTCCAGCCCGTATTGGCCCGGCGCTTGCCGGTCGTGGATACCCTGCGGCAGATCCTCGACGCCGGAAATCGGCTCGTAAACGATGGCTCCGTCCCTGACGCGCGGACCGATGCATCGATAACCGGCGGAAATCAGTTCGGACAAGAGTCTCGGAAATTCGCTCCGGGGCAGAAAGTTGCGTCGCTCGGCCATGGTTTGGACTTCCTGTTGCATTACCGCTTACCCATGGCAAGCGTGGCGTTCGGAGGATTGTAAATCGTTTCGGACATCCGTGAAACGATGAAACGGCGCAGACCGGTCTCTTACGAAAATAGACCAATGGGCCCCGAACGGACCGTTCACCCCGAGCGTACGGAAGGGTTTCAAGCGCCTAATGGGATTGGATCCTAGCGCGGTCTCGCCATGCTGTATTTCTCGAGAATGGATTCAGCCTCGTCGGAACGCAGGAACGCCAGCCAATCCTTCGCGGCACCCGGATTTCGGGCGTTCTTGGCGATGGCGGCGGCCTGTATGCCCTCGCGGTTGTGTTTCGGCGGGATCGGAACGAAGTCGATAGGATGGCCGATCATCATCTGGTATCGCGGCTCGCTGATCCAGGTCACCCCGGCGTCGACCTTGCCCTGCATGATCCAGAGCGGCGTCTGCCGATGATGAATTTCGGTCAGGAATGCCTCGCCCTTTTTCACCTTGGTATCGTAGATTTCCCGGACCAGATCCTCACCGCCCGCCTGCCGGAGAGCGGCTTTGATCTGCTCGGAAATGCCCTCGGTTTCCGGATCGGGATTGGCGAGCCGCACACCCGGCTTGCCGAGATCTTCCAGCGAATGGATGTCCTTGAGATTGCCTTTTTTCACCATGATGGCGAGGCGATTCTTAATGAAACGCACCGGCGGACCTTGCAAGACGCCCTGTTCGATCAGGTCGGCGATCCGTTTTTCTCCGGCCTGGACCACGTCGGGCTGGATCGACAGGGTAAGATTGCCCACGGTAATCGTGTTGTGGTCTTGAAGTTGTTTCACGATGACGCCCGGCGGAAGCGTTTCGTAGAAGATTCGTCCCCGGAGTTCGGGCTTTTGCCGCTCGAATGCGTCGACCAGTTCTTCCAGGGCGAAAAAGTAGTTGCCGCCGGCAAATACGACGAACTCGGCCGCAGCCGGATTGCCGTGGAAATCCGGCATGTTGTCGACTTCCGGCACCGTGAACACGACACCGGGATGGGCAGCGGGAGGCGTTTCTCCTTGCCAAGGCGGGAAGACGGCGGGCAATGCGGCGGTGGCCGAAGTATCCGCGCTCATGATCGACTCCGCGAACAGAAAGGCCGAAACGGCCAGCCAGAGGTGTTTCCACACGTCGGCTACTCCATCGGTTACGAGGACGGCATGCTTCTTTAATCCGGAATCAGGGCGTACCCGTCCATCTGATACAGCGGGAGTACGGACAGAGCCGAAAGCGCCACCGTGATGTCTGGATTGACGTCGGCCGGCTCGAATTCCTTTTCCGCCAGAGCTTGCCCGCAGACGTAAAGCGTAACGCCGGCTTTCTTCAGCGCCTGGATCAGTTCCGTGTTGGGGTTTCCGTTGCCGAACCGGTTGCGGTAGCGTTCGTCCTTCAGAATCGCCGGGGTCGCCGAGCCGTGCACCACCAGAACCAGCTTCAGGCGTTCGATTGGCACGTCGGCCAGGGCGAAGGTGTTGATCAGCCGGGCCACGTGATCCAGCCCTTCGTTCGGCTTTTCGGGCGTCTCGGCGCCTTGGGTGATGTCGAACAGCACCTTGTAAGTCCGATCCGGCGAAGGCCGCGCCGCCGCATCCGGATACGGCCGAACCTTGCCGTAGCCCCGAATGGCGGGGTATTCCCATCCGGACTTGGATTCCGCCGAAGCCTGGTCCATCGAGCTGCCGATTAGCAGACCCGCCAAAACGAAGGTCGTCCTTTTGGACATGCCGGTCTCCTTTTCGGGAACGGTAAAGAAGCGGAGCTCAGATCTCGACCGCCCGAGACACGGTGTCGGCATCGCGGGCGGCCTGACCTCCCGCAATCGACTCGAAGTCGCCTCGGAGTGCCTTCAGTGCGTATTTTTCCCGGTCGATCTCGCGCCGTGTGCGGATGCCGAGCCGACGGAACACGGAAACCGGCGGACACCAGCCTTGCAGCGCGTGTTGAAGGAGGAAGCCGGCGACGCCGGTCGAAAGCCATAGCCAACGGCGGCTGTGTATTTGGGACAAGGCCAAGCCGGCGAGAGAAAAACTGGCGGCATTGGCTTCCAATACCCTCTCGATGTCCCACTCCCGGTCCAGCGCATCGATGCGGCGCGTCAGGGTTTCCCGGCTCGTACCGGCGTACTGGCTAATAGTCGCGCGAATTTCGTCGTCGATGCGCGCGTTGATGTCCGGGGGCGTATGCCGTCGGACCCGATCGGTTTCATAAGGCTGAATTGCAGTCATCTTCGATCTCCTCGGATGTTTTTCGCTCCGGGATCGCTTAGCACCCATCACCACAGTCTGTGTGGTCCTCCCGTGCGGGTGGCGGGATCTCGGATCAGTCTGGCCTCAGAATTTGGTCGAGGTTACGCCCTCGAAGTAAAGGGTATCTTCGTACGCGGTGACGCACGCTTGGCATCCGCATTGCCCCAAGCAGGGGTCCGGGCATTCCGGAACGCATGTGCAGACTTCCCAAAAGGTCTGATCGTTGGTAAAGGGCCCCTTGTAAATGCCATCCGGCCGATAGCGTTTCCTTCCTTCTTGGGTGGGTATCTTCATGAGTTTCTCCCATATCAATCGTAGCCGCCGAGGTGGATTCAAACGATAGAATTTGCACAAACGGGTTTTCTGCCCGTTCCCTCGGGGAATGGTTAGGGCGAGGGTGAAAGCGCGCACGCTATTTTGCTGCTCTGAGGTGATCGATGGCCTCTTGGGCCGCTTGCCGCGCCATCTCGGCTTGATCCGCGTCGCTATGCTCGATGGCGCTATCCAGGCTTTTCAATGCCGCCGTCAAATGCTCGTCGAACGTGGACTGGGTCAATGCGGCCTCCACGTACGTCTTGGCGAGTTTTGCGTGCTCGCCCACGCCTTTGGCGTCGCCCTTCTCACCGGCGAGTACCGCGGCTTCGGAGTGTTTCCAGGCTTCCTTGATGTGCCGCTCCTTCGTGAACACGCGCCCCTTTTCGTCTTTTCCGGCAATCCCGGCTTGAGCGTGCTGTATGGCTTCTTCGGCTATCGCGGCGTTGAGGTTGAGTCCGAATAATGACACTAGGAGACCGATAAGCATCTTGCTGCGCATGTGGCTCCTCCTTTGAGCCCTATCGGCTCGAAAAAAAAGCTCAAATTTAACAATTAGTAAGTCGGAAGACTCTTACAGTTGCTAAGGAGTTTTACGAACAGATGCTTCGCGGATCGGATATGCGACAATCATCCCGGCGCGGGTTGGGAGAATTTTGATGATCGATGAGGCGCGGAGATTGACGAGCCAGGGAAGGGAAAGGTTCTGCTATTCTGCCCTACGAGCTGTGCTCTGGTCGAAGCGAAAACAAATCAGACCGAGTTAAAGCGCTAG